>CAYYHT010000160.1:0-12165 GCA_964471355.1 uncultured Enterobacteriaceae bacterium | reverse complement strand
CACCGGGGCGAGTCCTCGCCGTCGGTGATGACCCGCACGTCGTCGCCATCAGCCTGGCTTCGTCCGGCTGTCACCTCGGCTGCGTGATCCCACCCGCCGCCAGTTAGCTCTATGGCCCAGTCTACGAATGCGTTACCAGTGCGGTTAGCCACCACCACTTGCCGTCGATACAGCCAGTCGTCTGCGGCTAGCTTGGCCGTCTTTGGTTTGACCGTGATCACCGCATCGGTGGCCGGGATGTTCCCGCCATTGGTCGCAGTGGTGGACGTGGCGAATGTGTCAGACGTGGTGGCAGCAGAGAGCCATCGAGCGTCCGGTGCTACCAAGATCACCGTGTAGAGGTTCGGCCCGCCATCGTATGGGATGACTTCCTGAACCGTCGCCGAGACCTTGCGCGATGACCCTCCGAAGTCGACGATCAGATCCCCAGTTGTTCCGGGTCGAAGCCACCCGTCTAGCTCGTCTTGCTTGTCCTGGAGCGTGCCCGACTTGATATGGATGCGCACGGGCAGAACAGCATCTGTGCGCGTTGTCGCGGTCAGCTCTGGGTTTTTCCCTGCGGGGGTGAGCAGTGACGTGCCCACCGTACGCCGCTTCACCCGGTCGTCCACCCGGAAGAACGCCGCGTAGACGGTGCCGTCATTGATGGCGTGCCCGTCGAAGCTCGTGATGCTGGTGGTCATGGGGCCACCATCGCGTCGAGGATCTCGCGGCTCTGCGCGTCACTTGCGGCTGTGATCTGGATCGTGCCGTAGTTTGCGAACGCACCACGACCGGCAGACCCCGCAGACGTGGCCCCGGACGCCCGACCGAATGCGTCCAGCCCGGGAGACCCTCCAAGCGCTGCCACGCCAGCACCGTTGGACAGGCCGCCCCGGGCCAGACGCGGGAGATCGGAGCCCATGGCGAGTGCGCCGCTGCGGCCCAGTTGGTCGATGGAGTCGACAACCCGCATCAGCTGATCGGCGGGGGTGACGCTCGACCCACGGGGCAGGTTCACCAGTTCGGTGCCATTTTCGCCAACGAACGCCGCGCCACCTGAGAAGTTACGCACACCACGGGCGAACGCTGGCACGTCGGGCAAGTCGATGCCAGGAGGTAGAGCGCCGCCGATGTCCTGGAATGGGATCTGAGCACCGAGAGATAGTGCCGCCTCGTTGAGCTGTTCCATGGCTTGCCGCAGCCAGGACAGGACCACATCGTTGAACCCGAACTCGAGAACCCCTGACATCTTGTTTATGCCAGCGGCAAGCGCGAAGGGGAGACCCTCGCCAACGGCCTCGAACGCGGGCACCAGTTCATCGGCTTTGGCGATGGCCGCGTCAACAAACGTGGTCACAACGGGGAGAGTCTCTTCGGCGAGTGCTTCGGCTCCAGCGACTGCCTTTTCCTTCGCGGTCAGGAACGCAGTAGAAGGGTCGAGCAGCGCCAACTCTTCGCCGATGCCGTCCACCAATCGCTTGAACGTCTCGGCACCCTCTTCGTCGAGTCCCTCAAATGCCGCACCAAGGGCTGCGTCAACGTCCCCTCCTTTGGCCTCGATGTCGCGGGCCGTGATGCCCAGCACGCCCACCGCCTCTTTGAGCGAATCGGCGAACCCTTCTCGGATCTCCGGGCGCAGCTGTTCGATCCTGTCGCCGAGGCCGCTCATCGCTGTGCCGTAACGTCCCATCAGTTCAATCGGACGACCGTCAAGCTCGACGTTGGAGAGCAGCCCGAACATATCGGCCAGTCTGAGCCCGACATCCTCGACGCTCGCCACTTGGCCGGTGGCCACGAGCACATCATCTATGCTCTCGCGCAGCGGTCTGAGCGACTTGTCAGCTGCGTCGGCGGCGCTCTTCTCCATCTTCTCCGTGGCATCTGTCATCAGGTCGAGAGCGTCGGCTGCGTTCTTGGCGCTCTCGGCGGTTGACTCAGACTCTGTGCCGAGTGTTGCCACCTCGACGTTGACATCTCCGATGGGCTCGATCAGATCGTCCATGGCCAGTTTGAGAGCACCAGCCGCAGCCAGACCTGCGAGAACAGTCAATCCACCAGTGGCTAGGGCAGATGCTACAGACATGCCGCCGAGTGCTACGGTTGTCGCAGCAATCAGCGGGATCAGCCCGGCGAGCGCGAGCGTCAGACCGGCACCACCGGCAATCGCTGCGATGGTGCTCAGCGTACCCTCGTCAAGTTCACCAAGAAACTCAGCGAACCGGCCCACCGCGTTAGCTGCCTTTTCGGCCAGCGGCAGAAACGCCGTGCCGATCTCATCACCGATGTCTGATAGCGAGTTGAGCAGCGCGTCGAACGGATCTCGGCTAGATTCGGCCTGGCCTCCTGCAACATCGAGGACTTGGGACAGTCGCTCGCCGAAGTCAGCTGTCTTGTCAAACGTGATACCGACTGATTCTGCGGTGTTCACGTTGCCAGCAAGAGCACGGCTCAGCGTCTTCGATGTTTCGCGCAGACCAGTACCTGCGAAGGCCGCGGCGTCGAGCACTGCGGGCAAAGCCTGGACCGCCTTCTCATAGCTACCCAGCGTGCCGACAAGGATGCGCAGAGACTCGCGCTGGTCTTCGTCGCTAACGCCGGTCTTGGTCTGCTGCACTGCGATGACCCGCTCAAGCTCATCGCCCACGCTGGCGTAGCTCACGCCCACGTTGTCCAGCGCCGCCGCAAGCTGACGCTGTGTCCGCTGCTGTGTCGCCGCGCCCTTGGTCATTGCAGCGAGCCCTGCGACCACCACGGCACCGGCCACGCCCGCACGCTTCAATGCCTTCTCGTGCTTGTCGATGACTCCGTTCAGGTCGACGAACTCGCCCTTGACCTTCTTGATCGCGGCGCTCGCTTGGTCCTTCGCCCGTAGCAGGATGTTGAAATCAGCGGCCACGCTTTGCCCTCTTCGCTGACTTGTTCGCCGCCTTGATGCCCGACTGCTGAATCAGCATCAGGTCATCCACCCAGAGCGCCGGTACGGAGTCCTCCAGGTCACGCCACGAGAGCGCGATCCCGCAAGCCTTGATCCGGTAGGCGTCCATGAGTGCTCCAGGTATGCGGCCCTGCTCTAGCTCGTACCCGTATCCTGCGACTTCGACGGGGGGCGGGTGTTGCGCTCCATGATCTGCCGCGCTGCCCACTCCACCGTCTCGGGTGAGAGCTGCTCGCTCGGCTTGGTCTTGGCCTCCTTGTACGACCACTCGGCGATGCCGTAGTCGACCACCGTGGCAGGGTCATACATCCCCAGCACGTCGCGCTCGGCTTCGTCTTCGTCAGGGTCCATCTTGGCGTCTCGCTTCGCCCGCGCTTCGTCGACCTGCTTCTCAATGTCGGCGTCTTCGTCGGCCAGCATGCGCATCATTTCGACGGCCCGCTTGGCCTCGTCCATGCCCCGCGTCTTGGCGATCTCTCGCGCCTGTTGACGTTGCCCCCAGGACAGCGACTTGAAGCGCATCCATTCTCCGGGCTCGTCTGGAATATCGACCTTCTCGGTGACTGCGATCAGCATTACGTGGATGCCTTTCTTGGCTTGGGTTAGACAGCGGCCACGCCGGTTGCGTAGGCGGAGCGTGCGTTGACGGTGGTGGCTGAGAACCAGGCCGAAGACCCGTCTGTACCAGACACCATGTCGACCTCGATGATGTGCTGCCCGTTCTCCTGGCCGAGCGCGGCGATGGTGCCGTCGCGGTGCTTCATCAGCATGTCCAGAGTCAGCGAGCGATTGGTCCCGGTGCCGATGTCGGAGCCTTCGTTGAAGATCCGCACAGCCCGGAGAGCGACCCCCTCAGCCTTGGCAAGCTCGGTGCCGTAGTCGCCGTTCCCAGCTGTCTGCGGGTCGCAGAGAATGCGCAGCGAGACCTCGCATGACATCTCCTCGGGGTTGTAGATCTCCAGGGAGAAGTCATCATCGGTACGGTTGTCCATGGCCCGCTGCGGACCAGCACCGGAAAAGAACGTGAGCGATCCTCCGATCACCTTGCCCGAGATGACCGTGCCGCCGATGCCGCCGTAGGTGTTGTCAATGGCAACGGTAGTGCGACCGGACAGAGCCTTCTCAACCGGCGGGATCAGGTTAGCGCCGCTGAGTGCCGTGTAGATGCTGGCCACTCGCCGCCTGGCGAACCCGTCGACGGACAGATTGACCGGACCCTCAAGAGCCCAGTCGAGTGTCCATGAGCGCAGCATCGCGTAGGTTGTCTCGCGGGCGAAGCTGTTGGTGCCATCGCCAATCCGACGCTCCAGCGTGTAACTGTCCAGGTCGGGAACGACCGAGATGCTGCGGTCATGCACCCATGTCCGGTTGTCGCCGGTACCCGTCGCGCTGACGCCGCCCTCAACACTCATCGAGAGCCAGGTGTGGAACTGGTCGAGCAGTAGCGGGCCAGACCCTGAGAAGTCCATCCCGCGCTGGGAGACGATCTCGTCGCCCGTCTCTCGCATCATCAGTTCACGCATGAGCGTAGTACGGTCTACGGTGTCATTCGGCGTCCACGTCATCTCGTTCAACAAGATGCGCTCACTTGCCGCAACAGCTGTGCCCTTGGTCGACTCTGCGCCCCACTGGTGACTAGTCTTGCCTACGTTCGCAACGCCCATCAGTCGGTCTCCGGTTCGGTGTCAACCTTCGGCGCTTGCGCCTTCTTGGTCGGTGTCTTCGCCTTTGCGTACAAGCCCGAGACCGCCGCGCCGAGGCGCTCGATCAGGGCCTTGTGTTCGTCGTCGGTCAAGTCGCGCATGGGTGCGCCGGGGCACTCAGGCATCGCGCCCGTGCCGAGATAGGTCCACATCACTTTTCCTCCAGTTTGTTGACCTGGACGCGCAACACCGCGCCGGAAGTCCACTCGGTACTTGATTCAAACGGCGAGTAAGTAGCCGTCATGTTCGACGCTTGGAGGTTCCATCCGTCCAGCGTGTTACCGACCCATGCCTCGGTCAGAACTTCAACGGCAGCGCGAACGTAGCGGTAGACCTGTTTCTGCAAGACGGCCTGATCTGCGTCTTTGATCAATGCCTGAATCTCAACCTCGAACTCACCATCGGCGTGCCCGCCGTCATTAAAAATCGGAAGCGTCCCACCGGGCGAATAAACGGCCAGCACAGGGAAGCTCTGAATGCCGTCATCCACTTGCATCGGGTTTCGATGCACCGCCACGATGTCGGGCAGCACGATGTCGCCGTACTCGGTGTCTAGTTCGTCGAGCTTCGCGGCCATGCCTGCGGTCAGCGCGGCGGCGACGGCATCTGCGGCACCCTCGGCTAGCGTCCAGGCCACAACGGACTCCACAACGTCGGGAAGTTGAAGCTCTGCGGCGGTGACGCGCAGGTCGAGGTTTGTCGCCGGGATAGCGGTCGTCGTGATCGAGAGCCGAAGGTCGGTGTAGTCTGTGATTGCCGCCGCTTCGCCTGACGTGAGAGTGTACTCAAAGGTCTTCCATCGAGTCGTGCGAGCCAGCCCTGACTCCTCGACGCCCGTGATTGGAGTAGCACCTTGGAAGAGCTGGACATAGACGCGTGTGGCCGGGTTGCCGACGCTCGCCACCTTGCGGTAGACGATGCGGATAACGTGGCCGCTGTGGACGCCTGGATCAGACCCGGAGGCAAGGCCCACGACGGTCTCGAGGGCTCCGCCGACTTGGCCCCGCAGATAGGTGCTGAACTCATCATGAGTGTCGACGCCTTCGTCAATCGTGGCGTGATCTGGCGTGTCACCGAACGAGCCCCAGTCGGCTGGGGTGAGCGTGGACGTGGGCTGGAGTGTCTGGACCATTCAGCCACCGGCCTGCACCTTGTCGCGCTCGGCGACTCGCTCGGCAGCAGTTACCGTCTTGAGCAGATACGCCTGGATGAAGCGGCCCCACTTGCGGCGGTCGGTCTCTTGGAGTGCGATGATCTTGCGCTTTGGCATCCGCTTGGTGCCGAGCTGGTGCCATGTCGCACGCTGTAGTAGCTCGCGGCTCTGAATGCCGAACGCGGCCCAAAGAGGGCGCACGGTGTTGAGGTTCGCCGGGTGCTTGTCATTCAGCAGCGCGGACCTCATCTTGCCAGTGCGCTCAAGGATCGGCTTTCCGGGGTGCGTCTTGCGCTTGCGCTTGGCGTAACCAGGGGCGAGCTTGCGCCAACCGGTTCCCCGGTGGCTGCCTTCGGTCTTGAACTGATTGCGCATGTTGAGCCGCAGATCCTTTCCGATCTTGTCGAACGGCTCGCGCAGATCTCCGACGCTCTTCCCCAGGTCGTCGAACGCTCTAGAGAACTGCTTGCCCTGCTCGCCGGGGACGCCGAACTGAATAGCCAAGACCATCAGTAGACCGCGCCCTTCTTGATCGCTGGCTCGGCGATGTCGCCCAAGTCCAGCTCGGCATCGGGGTTATTCGTGAGGTAGCTAGACGGCAGCCCAGCCGTTGACAGAGTAACACCGGACGGGATGGCAGATCCGTCCTTGAGCATTTCCAGGCCACCAGTCCACATGCCCAGCCAATAGGCGATGGTCTCGTCAATCGAGCCCGGCCCGCTGGCATCGGGGAACATGATCGCCAGCGTGTCAGCTGTGGCCCCAGCGGCTTCCAGACCCCGTAGGTAATCTGTGAAGCTCGCCGGGGCCGTGACAGGGGTGGTCACACCGAGCGACGACATCACCGCGTCGAGTTGGCCGCTCTTCTCACCGAGTAGAGCGTCTACCTCCGTGGTCGTCGGCTGCGTGGTGCCGTCGAGCGTGAAGGTGCCAAGCCTGGCGGAAACATCGGCGTTCGTGGCGTAGGCCATGTCACCCCACGGATCAGCTGAAGGTGTGCTTGATGATGTGCCGGGGCTCGCCGACTCCGACTTCCATGCGCATCCGCACGGTGTATCGAAAGGCGTCTTCCTCGATAGCCGAGTCAGACATTGCGCTCGTCTGGGATTCCAGGGTCGGGCGCAAACGCTCCTGCATGATCAGAGGGCTCACCACGTCCTTAGTATGGGCGAAGAACCATTCGGCGCTGTTGTCGCTGGACGGGTTGCGGAGCAGTTGATACCCGTTCATCGTGGTCAGGTTGCCGTTGCCAGCAGGAGTGACCAGAGCAACAGAGCCAGGAGTGCTCGCACCGCTGAGAGCCTGGAACAGCGTCTGCTCGTGAATCGACGGGTAGATGATCGTGTCGGGGGTCTGGTTGCGAACCCGCCCACGGTCGTCCTGGAAGGCCGCCATCTGACCGCGCACGGTGCCGATGGCTGCCTGCAACTCGGCCACCGTGGGGGCAGTACCCGAAGCCGCCGCGCTGGTCGTGTTGTTGTCGATGTTCGCCGAGTCACCGATGGTGCGGGTGTCAGCGAACAGAGCCGTGCCATCGTAGGCGTTCGGGTTGTCGTTCAGCTGGGACAGCACCCGGTCACCGATGAAGTGCTCGGCTGCCATGGCCATCTGCTGAATGCGCGGGGTGAGCAGGCCGAGCTTGTCGTCCTCGAGCGCGCGCCGGTCGATCTGAAGTCCGCTCTTGAAGAGCTTATCCACGATGGTCAGCGAGAACTTGTTGAGCCCGTCGAACGGGACTTCATCGTGGTCGACATCGACGAACGACGGGGGAGTGCCGAACCAGTGGTAGGTCTGGCGGTCATTCCCGGCGAGGCTGGCGACCGTGGCGACGCTGCGCCAGCCGGACATCGCTGTCGCGGCTGCGAAGCTCCGCTCAAAAAGCGCGGAGTGCGCGGTGGTCAGCGCAGTGGGAAGATCTGAATGTGAAACGGGCATCTTGGTTTCCTTTCAGGCGGCTCAGACTTCGAGCCACACCTGCGAAGAGCTGACGTACTCGATGACCTTTCCGGCCACGATGTCATTGGTGAGGTTCGCGGCCACGTCGAGCGCGTTGTCATCGGCCCACATCGCAATGGACGTGTTGACCGACGCCTGGCCCAGATCGCTGTCGGTGTCGAAGAGATGCACAGCACCCCGGCGCACCTTGCAAGTCAGGTCACCGGCAGAACCTGCGCTGTTGTCGACGGTCTCTTCGGCCACCCCGATGGTCACGAGCGCGGCTGTGTCGGACGCGGGGACGGCGAACCCGGCAGCGTTGGTGCAAACACCAGCGCCCTTGTAGATGGTGGTGGAAGCGGCAAGCGAAACCTCGCTCACAGTCCCGACCTTGAACTGGCGATTGCCAGCAGCAGTGAGGGCGGTCATTTGTCAGGACTCCTTGCTGACGGTTGGTGTGAAGGTCTTGCCAGCGCGGCGGGCCTTCTCAGCCCGGATGTCGTCGGCGGTGAGAGTGGGGTCGACGGCGTGCGCGGCTGCCAGTTCGGCCTTGTCGGGCGCGAACTCGTCCGAGTCGGGCTTGCCCGAGTGGCCGTGCTCTTCGAGGTCCACTTGCACGTCGAGGTCAGCGGCCATGGCCGTGAACAGGTCGGCGTCTTGCAGGCAGAGCTTCGTCCACTGGTCGCGCTGCTTCGGGAGCAGTCGGCCAGCGCGGACCAGATCATCAACGGCGCCGTCTGCGCTCGTCTGCGCGGCTTCCTTCTCGAGCTTCGTCACGCGGGCCAGCAGCGCGGCGTTGTCGTTCTTGAGCGCGAGCGTCTCGGGTGCCGGGTCGGCGTCGGGATCGGGCTCGACGGGCTCGACGGGTTCGGGGTCGGCTGCGGACTCGACGGGCTCCGCAGTGAGCTTGGCGATGGCTGCCAGGGCTGCCTCTTCGCCAGCGTTTGATTCGAGCCCGAGGGCTTCGAGGATCTTCGCTGAATTCACAGTGTTCTCCTGTGCTGGGTCTGTTTCTGGCAGCGCCGAAAGGCGCACCACGGTTCTCTTGGCCTCGCCCGCTCCATCTGCGGACAGGGCGGTGACGGCCTCGGGCTGCTCGGCGTAGAGCTGTTCAATCGCGGCCAGGCCATCGACGGCTGGCAGGTCTGCACCGAGGAACGAGAGCACGCTCAGCACGGCGGGAAACTCCGTGCCACCAAGCTCCACGTCCCACCAGATCTCAACCGAGCGCGGCTGGTAGTTTTCCCGCTGGATCGCAGACGCGAGCATCGCGGGCACCTTGATCAGCGAGGCGATGAGCCGGTCGCCGATGCGCTCTACGGTGTCGACGAACCCGAGGGCCGGACCGCCGTCGCCCTGGCTGCGCGTGGCCCGCTCGTCATGGTCGATAGTGACGCGAGGCACAAGGAAGCCGCTGGATTTCAGCGCTTCGTGGGACTCAGCAATCGCGTCCAGGTCGGCGGTGGTGTAGTCCCGCCCGTTCCATTTGCCCGTGCGGAGAATCTCAACGCCTGGGATGGAGTACGTCTGTGCTGGTTCGGTGGCCATGCACTGACCAAACCAGCCCCGCAAACCATGGCCAAAGTTTGGGTGTTACTTGGTGAACAACTAACTGCCGATCTCGTCCCTCAGCACCAGAATCATGATGCAGCGGCAGCGGTCGAACCCCTGGCAGACCCCAGACTCGGCGCTCTTGAGCGGTGGATAGTGGTCTCGGTATTCAGCAGACGGCACGGCGTACTCTGTGCCTCGCTCGTCAACCGTTCGGCACGTCGGGCATGTATTGCTGTCCAGCAGCGACGAATAGACGGCGTGGTCAGCTGCTAGAGCCAGCGCCGTCTGGGCCACGTCTCGCCCGGCTGCCATGGCCGATGTCACGAGCTTGGTCGACTCAGTGGCCAGCACCGAGTCGGCGAGCCCGGTTAGCGTGGCCAGGACACCAGCGTCGAGTGCCCCGGTGGCCGCCGCGTCGAGCGCCCGAGCAGACGCCACATTGCGGACCCTCGCTATCACGGTCTCCATATACTGCCGTGCGCGGGCCAAGAAGTACGCCGCGTTCCCGACCTCCGGGCCGTCAATGGCCAGCTCGGAGTGCGACAGTTTCACAGCTCGCAGCGATTCGGGCTTGGCCCCCTGGCGCTCCAGTTCCTTGGTCGCCTCGCGCTCACCGACTGCCGCCGTCCTCATTAGTTCGGCCTGGATCAGCGCCAGCGCATCGTCAATGGGCGGCACCTTGAAGCTCTCGGGGGACAGATCGGCCACGGTTCCATCGGCAAAGGCGGCCTCAATCTGTGCCCAGACAGACGCCACGAGCTCGCGCTGGTAGTCTCTCGCCGCATCGACGATCCGCTCTGCGCCTCGGTCTAGCTCGGTGTCGATCTTCGCGAAGTTGACCCGGTACTCCACTCCACGGGGGGCGCGATGGAACAGGTGCGCCGCCTCTCTGGCCAGCCTGACATCAGCGCCGCCGATCTCTGCCGCGTCGATCTCTGCCATCACGCCGCTCTGCGTCTTTTTGGACAGCGTGGACGGCGGCGGGGGTGGGAGAGTCTCGGTGGCGGAGGCCTGAGCGAACCCCTGCCCGACGGACCCGAGGATCTGATCCGCCTCTTCTGCCGTGACCTGGAAGAACCGGATCAGCATCCCGTGCGCAGCATCACGCGGCAGGCTTCCATCGGCCACTGCCTGCACAATGCCCTGGGCCGCTGTGACCTGAGCGCCGTTCAACGCGGTCTTCTGCACGTCCTTCTCGCCGCCGATGCCGATGTCTTCTTCCTCTGGCAGACGCTCTGGTATGGGCAGGTCAAGCTCTCCCAGCAGGGAATCTTCAAGCTGCTCGGTGTTCTTGAGCGTCCCGGCGTTGACCAACCCGGCGACGGCGTTAGCTAGGCCCGTTGCGTCTCGGGTGTCCAGCCGCTTGTGGGCGAGCTTCGGGTATTGGTCGGTAGACCAGTTTCTGCCGACCCACTGGGGAATCAGGTAGTTGTTGAATGCGTTTGTGATCAGCTTGGCCATGCCGCCGAGCGCCATCATGAAGATGCTCGACTTGTCCTTGTGCATGGCGAACGAACCCGCGCCAGTCCCGCTGCCCAGCGCAACGAACTCCACCATCATTGCCCGGAGGATCATCCGGTCGTGGTAGTCGATGCTGTCCTTGGCCGGGAGCGTCTGCCCCTCGATGCCCTGAACCCGATACACCCACTTGTCCTCGTGTTCCTGGACGTAGCTCTTGTCATGGCTGTGGACGGTCATCAGCGTCTTTTCGCCCGCGAGCTTGAGCGCGTCGTCCTTCGGCCCTTTCATCGTGCCAACGTCCACGCCGTTGTTGCGCTTCTCGATGCCGATGGCGTCAACGATCTCGAGCTTGCGCTTGATGTCCCAGTGCTTCCGGGCGGCGCGAAGTATGGAGTGCCCCCGGAAGTTGCTCGCTTCCTGCTGATGAACGAACAGGAGCAGCTTCTCGCGGGGGATCGTGAGTTGCTCGGTAAGCGTGCCCTTGATCACGTCTTGCACGATGCCGCGCAGCCCGCCGTTGTCGTCTAGCAGCCATTCGGTGATCGTGGCCGGGAGTCGAGGGGCCAGCTTGCGCAGCCAAACTGCCGGGCTGCCGCGCCAGTCGCGGATCTCCCACACCGGCTCCATGGGCATCGAGCCGTAGTCCAGAAACAGGAGGATGTTTCGCAGCGTGTCATCCCAGCTGGTCGTCATGCCACCGTCGATCAGATTGGCCTGGACGAACTCGGCGATCTCGACATCTTCGGCGCTATCGCTGGCTGGCTCGATGAACCAGGCCGCAGCCATCAGCGGTTGCTTGATCGCCTCGATCCCTCCGCGAACGGTGCCGTCAGACAGGCGCATCCGGTCGTATTCGTCGTAAAGCGCCGGGGCTCTCAGGTCGGAGTTGTAGTCGGTGTCGCCCAGCATCCCCGCGAAGGTGTCGGTCCCGGTGGCCCCGATCTCCGGTGGCCCGCTGGGAGCCTTTGGCGCGGCAACCCGGGCCAGCCGGGCCGGTGGGGTTCCCTTCGCCCGCCACCATCCGCGCCCCCCGCTGCCGATCTCGGCGGAATCACCCAGGGCCGAGCGCACCTCTTTGGCTGTTGTCGAGACCCCCTGAGCCTTGAGTGCCGCAAGAACGGCATTGGTCCGCATGGAGCCACCGTGTGCCAGTACGACCTTCTCAGCCCTGCGCGATATGTCCATGAACACGTCATACCGACATGACATGACATGTCGCTGTATTGGCCGTTACGTGGTGAACAGGCCCAACGTGGGGGTGATCGAAGATATGTGAGCCTTTTCTAGCGGTGCACCTTGTGCGTGTCGATAGGCTCACATAGAATGTCATGTGCAAAGAACGAAGCGACCACGCCAACGGAGACCGACCGATGACCACCACCTACCACATCGCCCACGACTACCTGCCGCCACACATCGACAACGACGAGGACTGCAATCTC
>CAYYHT010000159.1:0-12210 GCA_964471355.1 uncultured Enterobacteriaceae bacterium | reverse complement strand
GCTCTGCCCGTCGAGCCACACCTCGCCGACGCCTGCGCTGCTGGTGATGTCCTGTCCATCGGCGACGATGCGCACGATTGAGCTGGGCAGCGGCTTGCCGCAGCTGACCAGGGTGACTGCATCGTTGGGACTGCTGGCGGACTGCACCTTCAGCTGCTTGAGGGCGTGCCGGTCGAAGCTGCGCATGCGCCGGCCGTAGTTGCTGACAGCCAGGGTGTACTCGGCGAGTCCATAGGCCGTAAAGAAGCTGCTGGGGCTCAATCCGTACGGCTCAAACGTCGCCAGGAACTCGCGAAAGACGTTGGGACGCACGGGCTCGGCGGCGTTCATGAGGAAGCGCAGCGAGGTCAGGTCCAGGTTCTCGAAGGTCTCGGGAGGTAGTTTCCCGGGGCGCAGGCAGTATTCGTAAGCGAAGTTCGGCGCCGACGATGCGGTCCCTCGGTACTTGCTGATGGTCTCGAGCCACAGGGCCGGCCTGCGGATGAAGTCGATGGGCGAAAACCCGTAGGTGGTGCCGCCCTTGAGGGCAAAGAACAGGTAGTACCCGATGAGCCCCATGTCGTGGTACTGCGGCAGCCAGGAGACGCCCACTGGCAGGTGATCGACGACGGAGTCGCCGTTGTGCAGCAGGTTGTCATGGGTGACCATGACGCCCTTGGGTTCGCTGGTCGAGCCCGAGGTGTACTGCAGGAACAGGATGTCGGAGTGGCCCTCGACCCAGTCGGTGTCGGCGGCGGGGGCGGCGTCGGTGGTGACAATCCATGGGATGGCCGAGACCGGATCGGTGGCCCAGGTGAAGGTGGTGATGCGGTGGCGGGTCTGGTTGAGCTTCATGGACCAGTAGAAGGACCGGTCGGTGAGCACCGCGCTGGCGCCGCAGTTGTCGGCGATGAAGTTCATCTTGTAGAGCGCCGAGGCGAAGCCATGGCTGGTCGGCGGATAGACCGGCACAGGAATCACACCCAGGCGCACGCAGGCGAAGAAGGCGCAGATCACCTCGAGGCCCGGGGGATAGGCCAGCAGGACGCGGTCGCCCTTGCGCAGCTTGGAGCGTGACAGCTGGGCTGCGATGTCCCCGGTGCGGGCCCAGAACTGCGCGTAGCTGTACCGCTCGGTGATGTTGCCGTCGATGTCGAGGAAGGCGTAGAGCAGCTTGTCGGGGCAGCGCCGCACCCACTCCTCAAACGGTCCGAGGACGGAGGATGGCGCTGGTGTTACGCGCTGCTGACCCATGATCAGGCCCGTTCTTGCTCCCATCCCGCTCGCTTCCCCGGCCTTGTTTCTGGCTCTAACCTGGCGCAATGGGGGCGTCGATTGGCGTCGGCTGCCGGTCTTTGGCGGCTTGCTGCTGCGCTACACAGCGGCGGACCCGGTGCGGCTGCTGCAGCACGTGGTCTACAACCGGGCCATCGAACAGCATGCGCTGTCCGAGGACCCCATCTTTGTGATCGGACACTGGCGCAGTGGCACCAGCTGGCTGCAGGCGCTGTTGGCGCTCGATCCGCGCTTCACGACCACCACGCTCTACAACACGCTCTTCGCCGACATCAGCGAGCTGACCGAAGGCTGGCTCAAGCCGGCCATGAACGCGACTGCCCGCATGCTGGGCATGCCGCACAACCTGCAGCGGGCCCCGCTTCATCTCGACCTGCCGGGCGAGGGAGATGTCGGGCTGTACTGCCAGCTGTCCCCCTATGCCTACACCTGGGGCCACATCTTTCCCCGGCACTTCGAGCAGTGGCTGGACCGCTGCGTGCTCTCTCCCTCCCCACAGACCACGACCGCTTGGCTGGCCCACCTCGATCGATACCTGCGCAAGTTGTCTCTGGCTTCTGGCGGCAAGCGTGTGGTCATGAAGTCGCCAGGGGACACCGGCCGCATCG
The DNA here is from genome assembly GCA_964471355.1 of uncultured Enterobacteriaceae bacterium. GTDB lineage: Bacteria > Myxococcota_A > UBA796 > UBA796 > CAYYHT01. The sequence continues at coordinate 10,327 of CAYYHT010000159.1, read as the reverse complement.
CGCTGCTGGCTCGCGCATACCCGAACGCCAAGTTCGTCTTCATCCACCGGGACCCCATCGCGGTCTTCCACAGCAACCGCTACCTGTGGGGGGTGATTCGCAGTGAGTTCAGCGTGCAGACCCTCGATGACGCTCATGTGGACGGCATCATCGAGCGGACCTACGCCGCCCTGATGCGCAACTACATCGACCAGCGCGATGCCGTCGGCCCGGGCCAGCTGGTCGAGGTCTCTTTCGAGGATCTGCGCACCCATCCGGAACAGGGCCTGGCGGGAATCTACGAGGCGCTTGACCTGGGGCCGCTGCCTGACTCCCTGGCTTCTGCCCTGGCCGAGCAGCCGGCCTACAGCTCGCCGAGCTACGAGACCCCTGTCGAGCTTCAGCAGCACCTGCGCGAGGTGTGGGGCTTTGCCTTTGACGAGTGGAGGTCAGACCCATGAGCCACGGAATCCCCAAGCTCGAGGGCCGCACCGCCATCATCACTGGGGCCGCCAGTGGCATCGGCCGTCAGCTGGCCATCCAGTTGGCGGGTCATGGCGCGCATCTCGCCCTGGTCGACATCGACGAGGCTGGCTTGGCGGCGCTGCGGGACCAGCTGGGCAGTGCTGGACGGGTGTCGCTGCACACCGCCGATGTGTCGAATCGAGAGGCCATGGCGGCGCTGGCTCCCGAGGTTGCCGCGGCCCACGACCAGCTGCACATCCTGATCAACAACGCGGGCATTGGCTACGAGGCGGCGTTTCCGCAGACGGACCTCGACGCGTTTGACCGGGTGCTGGGCATCAACCTGTGGGGGGTCATTCACGGCTGCCACTTCTTTATGCCCTACCTCGCAAAGGCCGACGCCGCGCACATCGTCAACATGTCCAGCCTGTTCGGCTTTGTCGGCATGCCAGGCCAGACGGCCTACTGCGCCAGCAAGTACGCGGTGCGCGGCCTGTCCGAGGCGCTGTGGGAAGAACTGCGCACGACGACAGTCGGTCTGACGGTCGTGCATCCGGGCGGCGTGGCGACCAACATCATGAAGACCTCGGGCGGCGATGACCCCGAGCTGATGGCCTATTTGGCGTCGTGGTACGAGGACAATGCCTACCCGCCGGACCGTGCTGCCGGGCACATCATCACGGCGATTCGGCGAGGCAAGCGCCGGCTGCTGATCACGCCTGAAGCGACCTTTGCGGACCTCGCTCGACGCCTGATGCCGGTGTGGGGCAACAAGATCGTAGCGGACCTGTTCATTCGCGTGCTCAAGCTCGAGCACATGCGCAAGATCCGCTCCGACCAGTGGCAGCGCACGATGGTTGACGCGGCCCCCGATCAAGGAGCGGCGAGCTTCGCCTCGCCGTCGACCGCCGACGAATTCGCCTCGCCGTCGGCCCCCGATCAAGGAGCGGCGAGCTTCGCCTCGCCGTCGACCGCCGACGAATGACATCGCCCTCCGACACTGACTTCGAGGTCCTGGTCGTCGGCGCGGGCATCAGTGGCATCGGCATCGGCATCGACCTGCTCAGGCGCGGCCACACCTCGTTCGCGCTGCTGGAGCGGAACGCCGAGCTGGGGGGCACCTGGCGCGACAACACCTACCCGGGCGTGGCGGTCGACATCCCGTCGAGCTCGTACTGCTTTTCGTTCGAGACCGACTACCCGTGGTCCCGGGCCTATGCCGAGGGGCACGAGATTCTCGCCTATGTGCAGCACTGCGCCCGCAAGTACGGCATCGACGCGCACATCCGAACCGATTCGAATGTGGTGGCAGCCCGCTTTGACGCCGTGGGTGAGCGATGGACGGTCGAGCTGGGCGACGGCTCCACCTTGAGCTGCCGGACGCTCATCTCGGCGACCGGCCTGTTCACCACCCCGACGCTGCCGGACATCGAGGGGCTGACTGACTTTGCGGGCGCGGCCTTTCACACCGCCCGGTGGGACCACGACTGCGACTTGGCTGGCAAGCGGGTGGCGGTCATCGGCACGGGCGCCTCGGCGGTTCAGATCGTGCCCAGCATTGCCGACCGCGTCTCGCAGCTGACTGTGTTTCAGCGCACGCCGGTGTGGGTGTCTCCGCGGCCGGACTACGCACTGCCGTCGGCGGACTCCTGGCTCGCACCTCGTCGTCTGGGGCTGGTTCGCACCCTGGCCCGCTGGAGTTCCGAGGCGAACCTCGAGCTGCTGACGCTGGCGACGGCGGTCTACAGCCGCATCCCCTTCTTGATCCGCGGGGTCGCTGCTCCGGTCCGCCGCTGGATGAGCTGGCAGGTGACCGACCCCAAGACCCGGGCTGCACTGCTGCCGGACTACAACCTGGGCTGCAAGCGCCCAGCACCTTCGAATACCTACCTCCCGGCGTTCAACCTGGACCACGTCGAGCTGGTCACCGACCCCATCGAGCGCATTGTTGCCGAGGGAGTCAAGACCCAGACAGGAGCCCTGCATACCGCCGACGTGCTGGTGTTGGCCACAGGCTTCCTCACCACCCAAAAGGGCAACGCACCGGCATTCGAGGTCTACGGTTCAGACGGCGTGGAGCTGGGCCAGTTCTGGCAGGACAACCGCCTGCAGGCCTATGAAGGCGTGGCTGTTCCGGGCTTCCCCAACTTCTTTCTGACCGCCGGTCCCTACTCGGGCGGATTCAACTGGTTTGCGATGCTCGAGGCGCACATGGCGGTCATCTTGGGCTGTTTGGACGAGGCGAGAACCAGGGGAGTCCACCGCATCGAGGTAGGTGCCGATGCCCATGCGGAGTACATGCGCGAGATGTGGGGCTATGCCGAGGGCACCATCTTCAAGGACGCTTCCTGTGATGGCTCCAATAGCTACTACCTAGACGCCCGCGGAGACGCTGCCCTGCCCCTTCCGCGAACACCTTGGTGGAGGGTCATGCGCTTCCGCAAGACGGGGGTCAGTGGGTTTGTGTTTGGCACTACGGGGGTTGCCAAGACAGGCTAAGAGTGGCCTATGAAACAGACGCACTCCCTCACGCACCCGCGACACAAGCCCCCGCAGGCGGTCGCAGCGGTCAAGAACACCATTCGCAAGTACATCAAGCGCGAGCGTCGCAAGGAGCTTGCCGAGGGCGTGGATTACTGGGACTTCGACTGCCGAGTCGGGCTGACCGAAGACACCGCGACCGAGGCGCACATCTCCGAGATCAACAAGCGCATCGATGCAGCGGTCCAAGAAGGCTCGCCGACCGTCTACGTCGAGATCTTGGCCAAGCCGGGCGTTCGCCAAGCGCGTCCCAAGGACACCGAGGAGTAGGCACGCCATGCATGCACTGTTGCTCTTGTCTGCCCTGGCCATGGCACAGCCGGCGTGCAGTGTGACGGTGGAGTTCGCTGTGGCCGCGCACCACGACGAGAACGGGAACAACAAGCTCGACACACGCTGGTTGGTGATCCCGAACGAGCCCCTGGGCATGTCCAACAACGCCAAGGGAGGCATGGGGCCGCCGTCCTACAGCGATGCCGCATTCATCTTGAGCACTGACACCACGCTGAACATCAACATGCTGCGGATCTAAGGACGACAGCGCTGGCTTTCTCGGTGGCTGAGTTCCTCGCCGTCGAGCCTAGCCCACGGCTCTCGGAGCCGGGTCCGGTCGAAGCACCATGGCCGCGACGCCGATGGCGCCCAGCACAAAGAACTCGACCAGGGGTGCCGCCCCCACCAGCGCGCGCACTTCGGGATTGGCAAAGCCCGCGAGTCGCACCAGCGCCATGAGTCCAAGTGCCATACCGGCGATGGGCAAACGGGCCTGGGTAGCGGGTCCGCCCCACAGAAGCAGGCCCCCAATCGGCAACGCGAATGAGCCGATCGACGCGGCAAACATCAGACCGATCACGTCCACCTGGGGCAGGTCCGCAGCCAGCGCGTTGAAGCCTGTGGCCAGGTAGGTGCCGTACATGCCCATCAGCGACAGGCCCATGAAGGTCAGCACCGCGCCGACTGTCCGAGCCAGCCGACTGTAGTTGCGGCCCGAGATGATCAGGGTGCTCATTGCGGCGGGCTGGGGGACGGCCTGACCGGTCTCGGCATAGGTCTTGAGCTCGTGCACGACCGCTTGCAGATTGGACACCACCTGCCAGCGCATGAACGGCCCCAGCAGCATGCCCGCCCAGGGGTCGAGGCGAAGGGTGCAGGTCATCTCGGCGACCGACGTGTTCGGGCCCAGCTCGCGGATCTCCCAGTGGTTCTGTGCCAGCTGGACAAAGGGCGGGCACCCTTCGATGACCCGGTAGGTCAGCTGCCGACCGGACGCGTCGTAGGCCGTCAGGCGCTCGGACATCTGGCTGTAGCCCGAGATGTTCACGTGGCAGACACGCTCGTTGCAGGGGGCACCGTCGAGCTGGGCTTCTCCCCTTGCCAGCGACTTGTCGACGCTCGTCGTCCAGGCGCCGACGTTGGCAAACCCCGGCCCGACGATGCTCCACAGCTTGTCGGCCGAGACGTGGATGGGCTCGCTGGCCACGCGGATGGTCATTTCTGTCGGTTTCATGCCTTCTCCTCTTGGAACGCCCGGAAGCGAACGTCCTATTTATTGAAGCGTTTGTTTACTTGGTGGATCAAAAAAGGGGGGACGCAGTTCATGCCCTGCGAACGGTGCCGTGCAGCAGGATGTCGATGGTCTGTCGAACCCAGTGCAGCCTGTACTCGGCGTCTTTGATCGAGGCGCCGTAGTTGGCCTCGATGACCTTGGAGTAGACCACTTGGTTGCCCAGACGCTCGATCAAGGTGCCGGCGACGATGTCGACGTCGACGTCGGGCCGCAGCAGCTTGGACTGCTGTGCGGCCCGCAGAAAGGCGACCAGCACCGCTCGCTGTTGGCCCAGGCTCGCGATGGCTTCTTCACCGCAGTTGCGGAAGCCCTGTTGCAGCTCGGCGAACAGGATCATCAGTAGTTCGGGCTCGGCCAGCCAGGCCGCGAGTGTTTCTTCGGTGAACAGCACCAGGCGCGTGTCGACCTCTTCGACGGTGCTGGCGGGGGTGCCGAGGATGCGCTGTGCGCTGGCCAAGCGTTGGTCGCCCAGGCCTTGAATGAGGGCGACGTACAGTCCCTTCTTGCCGCCGAAGTGGTAGCTGACGGCGTTGACGTTCGCGCCGGCGGCAGAGCAGATCGCACGCACGGACGTGTCCCCGTAGCCGCGCTCTGCAAAGAGGCGGGCAGCGACAGCGCGAATGCGTGCGGGGGTCGTGCTCATGGACCAAGCCTATGCGCGAGCTTCGGCGGCGGCAAGAGAATTTGAAACGTTTGTTTCAATCCAGCGCTTTTCATCAATCGATGGGAGGCTGGCCGGCGCTGCGATATGGCCACCAGCCATCGCGGAAGGGGCTCATGAACGACGCACGCAACGCTCATCTCACCGCCTGGCAGAGCCAGGAAGCCCTTGCCGAAACGCTCGTGCCGTTGGTCGGAAGCCTGTACCGCGACCGCGCGCTAGTGGTTGCGGTCTTTGGGATCTCGCTGGTCGGACGGACCCCGGTGCAGATGCTCTCGGTGTTCGCCGATGCCGCCCGCTATGCCGAGCAAGATCTGTCGCTCGAGCTCGCGGTCGAGCTGATGCAGCTGATGCAGGGGCTTGAGCTTGGGCGGGCCCGGGTCGACGTGGGCAAGCTGCTGGTGCGCTTTGCGGCGTCCTCGCACACCTCGATCACCGAGTACGCGACCCAGGCTTTTGCACCGCTATTGGCGTCTCCCAAGGGCATGCCGGAACGCGCGCAAGATGTGGTTCTGTACGGCTTTGGTCGCATTGGTCGCCTGATTGCGCGCATCTTGATTGGCAAGACCGGCGGCGGCGACAAGTACCGGCTGCGAGCCATCGTGTTGCGCCCTGGCTCGCTGACTGACCTGCACCGACGGGCCAGCCTGTTGGCGACGGACTCAGTGCACGGGCCGTTCAACGGCACCATCGAGGTCGACGAAGAACAGAACGCCATCATCGCCAACGGCAACATGGTGCAGGTGATCTACGCCTCGGCCCCGGACGAGGTGGACTACGCGGTCCACGACATCTCCAACGCTGTGGTCATCGACAACACCGGCAAGTGGCGGGACCGAGCCGGGCTCAGCCGCCACCTGAAGTCCAGCGGTGTCAGCAAGGTGATTCTGACCGCACCGGGCAAGGGCGTGCCAAACATCGTCTACGGCGTCAATCAGAGTGAGATCGAAGAGGGCGAGTCGGTGTTCTCGGCGGCCAGCTGCACCACCAATGCCATCGCCCCTGTGCTCAAGGTCGTGCACAACGCCTATGGCATCAAGCGCGGTCACCTCGAGACCATCCACGCCTACACCAACGACCAGAATCTGATCGACAACTTCCACAAGAAGGACCGTCGCGGAAGGGCCGCAGCTCTGAACATGGTCATCACCAGCACCGGTGCCGCCAATGCCGTCTCCAAGGCCCTGCCCGAGCTCGAGGGCAAGCTGACCGGCTCGGCCATCCGCGTGCCCACGCCCAACGTGTCCCTGGCGATTTTAAACCTCGAGCTCGACACCGATGTCGACCGCGACCGGCTCAACGACTTCCTGCGCAAGGTGGCGGCCGACTCGCCCCTGTCCGGACAGATTGGCTACTCGGTGTCCCCCGAGGCCGTGTCCAGCGACTTGGTCGGCAACTACCACGCGGGGGTCGTCGACTCGATTGCCACCATCGCCCGCGACGGCAACGCCATCCTCTATGTCTGGTACGACAACGAATACGGCTACTCCTGCCAGGTCATGCGACTGCTGCAAGAAGTGGCCGATGTCAGTCCGGTACTGTTTCCGCGGGCGAGTTCCTTCCCACAGGCCTAGCCACGCTAGTCCAGCATCTGCATTTCTTCTTCGCTCGGCTCCTCTTCCGAGTCGAGCAGCGCGAGGTGCGTCGCGTCGAAGAAGCGCTCAAGCAACATGCGAACCGGTACGAGCAGGGCGATGAACAACGGAAAGAGGATGCCGACCGAACTTGTCTTTACCGTCCAGAGTATCGCCAGGCACACCGCCTGGATGACCGTGAAGGCATGCACCGTTCGCAGGGGCACCGCCCGCAGATAGTGCGTGGGCGGGTAGTGCTCAGGGTCCATCAGCCACAGCCGTGCGCGCTCGAAGAACTGGTTGCCGCCCATAGACGCGACGCCCATGTACAGGAACAAGCCAAAGAGCACCGACATGGGGACGGCTTGCAGCAGCGGCAGCAGCAGCAATGAGCAACCCACCGCGATGTGCACGAACAGCGCCGTGGAGCGATTTTCGAGAACCTCGGTCACGTGGTCCTGGCCGTCTTCATCGACGTCAATGGTGGCAAGGCTGCGCACGTGATTGAGTGAGCGCACCGTGGCGGCCACCATCCATGGCAGGCCGAATAGCGAGCACACGAGCACGAGCACGGCCACCAAGGCCAAGTCGAGGTTGTAGCCCGCACCCTTCTTGAGCTTGTTGTCGGGGCTGTTGACCAAGCGCACGGTGATGTTCTGATCGAGGTAGAGCAGGATCGACACCAGCACGGCCGGGATGGTCGAGGCGCCGATGATCCAGGTGGGGGCTTCCATGGGGTTGACCAACCAAGCGCGGTCGGCGGTGGGCGCGAAGGTGTCAGGCACAGCGATCGTCTCGATCTGGACCTCGTGCAGAGCGACCGCCACCAGCGTCATGGCAGTGATGGCGATGGCCGGCCCGAAGTCTGCGAGGAACTCCCGCACCCAGCTGCGCAGATATGGACTGCGCCGGAACAGGGACAGCTGCGTGGCCACCAGATAGGTGCCCAGCGCCAAGATGAGCGAGAGCAAGGCGATGTCGTGGGTGGCGTGCTCGTCGGTAAAGACGTGGACCAGGTCTTTGATCGCCTCGTAGATGAAGATCAGCGAGATGAGCGCGGCGAAAGTGTCGTCCGTAAACCGGGTAAAATAGCGGATCCACGAGCAGGCGTCGACGGCTGCCAAGATGAGCAGGAATACCGACGTCCAGATGCCGACCCAGGCGAGAGTGGGAAAATAGGGCGCGCCGTAGCTTTCGCACAGCCGATACAGAATGCCCATGAAGATGATGACCGGGCCTGTGCTGCCCAGGATGGTCAATGGCTGGCCAGAGAACAGCGCGTAGGTGACGCCACACAGTGCGGTGGCGACGATCATCTCGACGGCGCCGATGCTGTTGTTCGTCATCGCCGAGAGCAGGCCTCCAAACGCCACCGCGGGTGCCAAGCAGGCAAAGAACATGAAGAAGACAGACGCAATGCCCTTGGTTGTCAGGCCATCGGTGAAGTCGCTGACGTAGTGCGGAGCCTTGCGTTGGATGTCATCGATGATTCCGCCGAACAAGCGGCCGGTGCGTCGCAGCTCGGGGGGAATGTGCGCTTCGAAGTGCAGCTGCTCATTGAGTCCCTTGGCATATAGCTCGCCCAACAACGCGGGCTCGACTGCGCTGATCGCTCTGTTCCTGAAGTCTTCGTCGCGCAGCAAGTGTGTGAATTCGGACGCATGGGCGACGTGGGGGTGGGTCTTGTGGTGCGAGGACAGCAGCCAGACGAACTGCGTGTGGTGACCCTCGCCGTCGTCCAGCTCAAGGGGTTCTTTGAGGCGAGCGAGCACGGAAACGACCGGCCCATCGATGGGCACGCGGCAGTGAAGAACTGCGATTCCGTCAGCTACCCGCCCCGGTCCGCGGTCCGCCGCCGCGTGCATCGCATGGCGTGTGGCGTCGGCGTACTCGTCCGACAGGTCGCCCGAGGCCAGCTCGTGGAGCGACCCGTCGACGACGGCGCTCAGGTCGGGCGCATCCAGGTCCAGCAAGACGAGCGTTCCGGCTGGAAAGCCGCTCCCTGGTTGTGTCGTGCGCTTTTGCGGAGGGACTGTCGCCTTGGGGTCGTATGCCATGCGTACTGATACGCCGTCCTCAGATGCCGGTCCATCAGAAACGAAGGGGATATGTCTTCGGTTTTTCTAATGAAGCGAAAATCGTGTTCGTCGTGTTGCCATGAGTCTGTCGCATCGCCAAGACATGGGTACTCGGTAGCGGCCGAGGAGGGGGAGCGTCGGAACCATGCCACGTTCACTCTCAACGAAAATGCGCCTGGCAAGCCTGCGGTGAGCCTTCACGCGGAGCCAGAGCTCAAGGCCCATGGGTACGCCATCTACCCGCTTCTCAAGATCGGCCTGACCAAGAATTTCACCGGCGTGCTCGAGCAGATGCTCACAGGAGCCATTTTGGACCGAGTCCTCAACCAGGTCTCGTACGCGCCTTGGATCACCCGCGTCCACGACGTCGACATCCTGACCGACGAGGCGTATCGAAAGAGCTGGTGCAAGCGAAACCTCGACCTGTTCCTGCACGGGGCTGTTCCGCCCAGACCCTAAAACGCGATGAAGGCCACCGGGCTGGGCACGCCGACGTCGGTCCACACGATGCCATCGGGCGAGGTCCACAGGCCGTTGGTGTGGCTGAACCAAAGCTGCGCACTCTCGGACCACTGCATGGGTCCGCCGGGCCAGTTGGTGGTCTCGACCAGCGTGAAGGTCTTGCCGTCGGTCGAGGTGTAGAGCGCGTTGGGGTAGCCCGCGTAGATTCCCCCGGCGTGCGCGACGATGGTGTTGGGGTCACCAGGCGGCAGGCCCGTCGGCACCTGCCATGTGACGCCATCGTCTTCGGTGTACACCGCCTCGGCGAACCAGAAGTCCGCGGCCACCAAGGTGTCGCCGACGTCGTCGAACAGGCGCAGATTGCGGGTTGCGGCCACCGACGTCCAGTCGGTGGAGCAGTCAGCCGAGCGGTGCAGCTCGTAGGTCCCGCCTTCGCCGGTGGACATGAGGCAGCCGTGGTTGGTTGTCTGTGAGATCAACCACGTGGGGTCGGTGAGTGCGATGGCCTGCACGGGCGTCGATGTGCTGTCTTCGACGTAGACCCCGGTCGTGGTCAGGTAGACCCGGCTGCCGTCGTCGGCGCGAATGACGTCGCGGAAGTCGCCCAGTCCGTCGACGCCCGAGAGGGGGGCCCAGGTCTGGCCGCCATCGTCGGACTCTTCACACCCCGGCGTCAGTTCGGACACCGAGGAGTAGCCGCACAAGGTGACCGTCTGGTTCAACACGGCGGCGGCGTCGTAGTAGCCAGCGAGATCGACCTCGGTGATGTCTCCGTCGGCGGCGTACAGCTCGACGGTGTCGAAGTAGGTGGTTCCGACTGCGGCGGTGGGTCCCCCCGCGACGGGGGCTGCGCACTTGATCGTGCCGTTCTTGACGTTGGCGTTGTCCAGGTCTTCGGTCGGGTCAGTCCGGGTCACGGTGAAGTCGGTGTCTCCCTCTGTGCTGCAGACACACAAGAACCCGAGCTCCAGGGTTTCTTCGTACTCGTCCTCTGTTGCGG
>CAYYHT010000158.1:0-12241 GCA_964471355.1 uncultured Enterobacteriaceae bacterium | reverse complement strand
CGTCACCGGGGGGGAATGGGCCTGCGGGACTGCGACATGGACCAAGTGCGCGACCTGGCCAAGAAGCATCGCCCGACGATGATCATCACGGGCGCCTCGGCCTACCCGCGCACCATCGACTTTGCGGCGTTCCGCGAGATCGCTGACGAGGTCGGAGCGACCCTATTCGCAGACATCGCGCACATTGCTGGTCTGGTCGTCAGTGGGCTGCACCCCAACCCGGTGCCGCACTGCGACTACGTGACCACCACGACCCACAAGACCCTGCGCGGGCCTCGTGGCGGACTCATCCTCGCGAACAATGTCGAGCGCGCCAAGGCGATGAACAAGGCTGTCTTCCCAGGCATTCAGGGCGGACCGCTCATGCACGTGATCGCTGCCAAGGCGGTTGCATTCGGTGAAGCCCTCAAGCCAGAGTTCAAGACCTACAGCCAGCAGATTCTGACCAATGCCAGCGCAATGGCAGATCAGCTCACCGAGCGCGGCTACACGCTCGTGTCTGGCGGAACCGACAACCACCTGATGCTGGTCGACCTGGGCGAGCTGTGTTCGGGCAAGGAAGCCGAGGACGCACTCGGCCGCGCGGGCATCACCGTCAACAAGAACACGGTGCCTGGCGAAAAGCGCAGTCCCTTCGTGACTTCGGGCGTGCGCATCGGTACACCTGCCATGACGACCCGTGGAATGGATCGCTCGGACTCCATCCAGATCGCGAACTGGATTGCCGACGCCATCGAGGCGCGCGACGACTCTGACGCACTGGCGCAAATTCGCTCGACCGTTCACGAGATGTGCGGCCGCTACCCCGTCTACCCCGAATCCCTGCTGACCTGATGCGTTGTCCGGACTGCGAGCACCCGGAGTCCAAGGTCATTGACTCCCGTACCGCCGGCGATTCGATTCGCCGACGTCGCGAGTGCTTGTTCTGCGCCGAGCGCTACACCACCTTCGAGCGCATCGAGCGCAAGCGACTGTGGATCCTGAAAAAGAACGGAAACAAAGAGCCGTTCAAGCCCGACAAGGTCCTCGAAGGCATCGCGCTGTCGTGCCGCAAGCGCCCCATCGACGCGGCGCGCATGGACGTGATGGTGCGTGAAGTCGAGCTTCGCTTGTTTGCTCTGGGCACTCCCGAGGTCAGCTCGGAGCTTGTCGGAGGCGCCGTCATGGAGGTGCTGCGCGAGGTCGATGATGTCGCCTACCTGCGCTTTGCATCGGTGTATCGAGAGTTCGAGAGCGTCGAGCAGTTCGTCGAGACCATCCGCCCAATGACCAAGGATGGGGCGAAGTGAGCGACGAACGCTGGATGCGTCAGGCGGTCGAGATGGCCCGTCGTGGACTGGGCCTGACTGCTCCCAACCCATCGGTGGGCGCGGTGGTCGTGTCCGATGGACAGATGCTCGGCGAGGGCCACACGCGACCCGTGGGCGGGCCGCACGCCGAGCGCATCGCCATTCGCGACGCCCTCGAAAAAGGCCGGGACCTGCATGGAGCGACGCTGTACGCGACGCTCGAGCCCTGCTGCCATCAAGGCCGCACCCCGCCGTGCACAGATGCCATCATCGACTCGGGCATCGCCAGGGTGGTGGTCGGCATCGTCGATCCCTTCGACGCCATGCAGGGCAAGTCGCTGCAGCTACTGCGCGACGCGGGCATCGAGGTCGAGCTGGGGGTTCTCGCATCGGAGTGCGCTCGCGTGGTCCGCGGATTTACCCGAGCCATCACCAGCGGACTTCCCGAGGTCACCTGCAAGGCGGCCATTACGCTCGACGGCCGCATCGCGACCCGATCTGGAGAGAGCAAGTGGATCACGGGCCAGGCCGCGCGCACTCACGGCCACTGCCTGCGTCACGAACACGACGCGATCTTGGTGGGCAGCGGAACCCTTAGGGTCGACAACCCCAAGCTCACCTGCCGCCTGGCTGGCGGCTCCGATCCTGTGCCTGTCGTACTCGACACCGAATTTCGCACTCAGCCTTACGCCGCCATCTTCGGGTCCTCCCAGCGGCCGGTTCTGCTAGTCGCAGAAGATGCTCCGGAGCGTGAGCTGCCAGCCGACATCGTGCGCATTCCCCGCTCCGAACGAGGCCTGGACATCGAGGCTGCCCTGCGTGCTCTGGCCGCCCGGGGACTGCACCGCGTGCTCGCCGAAGGCGGCGCGGGGGTTCATCGCAGCCTGCTCGAGGCTCGGCTCGTCGACAACTTGTGTGTCTTCATCGCCGGCATGATCTTGCCCGGCGGCCAGTCTTGGGTGGGTGGCGAGCCGATTGCAGACTTGGGCGACGCCCTTCGCTTCAAGGGTCCGCCCAAGGTCACCCAGCTTGGCGACGATGTGCTCCTCACCTATTTGCTGCAGCACGCAGCAGAGGAGGCCTAGTGTTCACCGGACTTGTCGAAGATCTAGGCGAGGTCGTGGCGGTCACGCCCCGAGGGAGTGGCGTTCAGATTGCCATTCGCACCTCCATTCCCCTTTCCGACGTCTCGATTGGCGACTCCATCGCCACCGACGGAGCCTGTCTCACGGCCGAGACCATCCAGGGTGATGTGTTCACCGCGGTCGCCGCGAGCGAGACCATGGCCCTGACCACGCTCAAGGGCATCACGGCCGGCCGCAAGGTCCACCTCGAGCGCGCCATGACCATGGGCGGCCGTCTCGGTGGCCACTTGGTCCAAGGGCATGTCGATGGTGTGGGCGTCGTTGTGCGCGCCGAACAAGCCGCCGAGAGTCGCGTCCTCTGGATTGAGCTGCCTGCCTCGTTGTCGCGCTACGTCGCGGCCAAGGGCAGCATCTGCGTCGATGGCGTCAGCATGACCGTCAACGAGATCGAGGGTCATCGCTTCCGCATCAACGCCGTGCCGCACACTCAGGGGGTCACCAAGCTGGGCTCCATGAGCACCAACGACCGCGTGAATGTGGAAGTCGACATCCTGGCGAAATATGTAGAAAGGCTGCTGGGCGGCGCACGCGCCGACGGCGGTGTCACCTTGGAAATGCTCCAACAATACGGATTTGCACGATGAGTGAAGCTGCCGAGAATACGCCGTTCGAGGTCCTAGAGCCCGATCCCATCCGTCGCGTAGAGCTGGCACTCGAGGACATGCGCGAGGGTCGCATGGTCATCCTCGTCGATGATGAAGACCGCGAGAACGAGGGCGACTTGGTGGTGGCAGCCAGCAAGTGCACCCCCGAGATCATCAACTTCATGGCCACCCACGGCCGCGGCTTGATCTGCCTTTCCTTGCAGGGACAGCAGGTCGAGCGCCTGGGCCTGACCATGATGGCCACCAACAACCAGAGCCTGTACCACACCGCGTTTACGGTCTCCATCGAGGCCCGAGAAGGGGTCACGACAGGAATCTCGGCGGCGGATCGCGCCCACACGGTCGCTGTGGCCATCTCCCCCACAGCCACCCCGCGGGACATCGTGGCCCCCGGACACATGTTCCCCTTGCAGGCGCGAGACGGCGGTGTTCTCGAGCGCGTCGGCCAGACCGAAGGCAGCGTCGACCTGGCTCGCTTGGCTGGGCTCAATCCGTCGGGAGTGATCTGCGAGATCATGAAGGCCGACGGCACCATGGCTCGCTTGTCCGACCTCAAGCTATTCGGCGCCGAGCACCGCATTCGCATCGTGGCCGTGGCCGACTTGATCAAGTACCGCATGCGCAACGAACGCATCGTGCGGCGCGAAGCGGAAGGCACCCTCGAGGTCGAGGGCCTTGGCTCGTGGCACACACGCCTGTACTCGTGTCCCGGGACCAGCGATTGGCACCTCGCTGTGTACAAGGGCACGTTGCGCCGAGCCGCGACGTTGGTCCGCGTGCAAGGCTCTCCTCCGCCATGGACCTTCCTCAGCCCAACCGCGTCGACTCAGGGCGAGCCCGTTCGCCAGGCCATGCAGTTGATCGCCACCGAGGGCGAGGGCGCCATCGTCTTCATGCACGCGTCGGGCGGCATGCCCCACGCATTGCACAGCGCATTCGTCAAAGACTTTGGGGGTGCTCCGCTTCCCGAAAAGGCGCAGCCAAGAGCCGACCAATTGCGCGACTTGGGCGCTGGATGCCAGATCCTGCTCGATCTCGGATTGCAGGATCTGCGGCTTCTTACCGCATCGACGAGGCAGATTGTGGGCATCGAGGCATACGGCTTGCGGATCGCAGAGCGCATTCCTCTTATAGGCGGCCGCAACTAAGGGAGCGGCCGTGGCACGCACCATCGAAGGACAGCTGACAGACCCCGGAGGCCGCTTCGCCATTGTGGCGGGCCGGTTCAACGAGTTCATCACCGGACATCTCATCAGTGGCTGCGAAGACGCGCTGCGCCGTCACGGCATCGCCGAAGACCGCGTGGATTTGGTCTGGGTGCCGGGCTCCTTCGAGATTCCGCTCGCCTGTCTGCATGCCGCCAAGTCTGGCAAGTACAAGGCGGTCATCGCACTCGGCTGCGTCATCCGCGGTTCGACCCCCCACTTCGACTACGTGTCCTCCGAGGTCAGCAAGGGCGTGGCTACGGCCAGCATGCAGACTGGGGTTCCGGTGATGTTCGGTGTCATCACCACCGACACCATCCAGCAGGCCATCGAGCGCGCTGGCACCAAGGCTGGAAACAAGGGCTTCGATGCTGGTTTGGCCGCCATCGAGATGGTCCACGTCATCGATAAGCTCAGCTAGATGGCCTCTCGTCGCCGAGCCCGCGAGTTCGCCTTGCAGGCGCTTTTCCACGCTGATCTGGCAGCCGAGTCCGTGAGTGCGTCGCTCAATGCACTCTGGTCGGGCCTGCTTGACGAGGACGGCATCGGTGAGGCAAGCGGTGCCGAGTCCGAAGAGGTTGAGTTCGCCGCCCGTCTGGTGATGGGCGTCGATTCTGAGCGCGACGAGATCGACACCCTCATCGAGAGCTGCAGCACCAACTGGCGCCTGGCGCGCATGCCCATCGTCGACCGGAACATCTTGCGCATGGCGGCATACGAGCTTCGCAGCTGTGCCGACATCCCGGCCACGGTCTCTATCAACGAGGCCGTCGAGCTGGCCAAGAAGTTCGGGGCCAAAGAGTCCCGGGCCTTCGTCAATGGCATCGTCGATCGCATGGCCCGCAACGTCGGACGACTCTGATTTCGGTGTGCACCTCGCCGCTCGCAGCGGCCGCGCTTACACTGTGCACATGCACGACACTCTCAACAGCTATGCCTTTGGCCAAGCGCTGGTTGGCCTATTGGCCTTCGCCGTGGTCTTCGTCGCAGCCGTCTTGAGTCCGTCGCCCGAAGCCCTGTCCTTCTTCGGGCAAGACATTCCCATCCTGTGCAGCTTTCGACGCATCACCGGCTACGGCTGCCCTGGATGTGGACTCACGCGCTCCTTTGTCTTCATGGCGCACTTCAGGCCCCTCGAAGCTTTTCAGATGAACTACATGGGCCCGGTGTTGTTCTTGGGCTTCGCTTTTCAGATTCCGTACCGCCTGTTCACCGTCTGGCGCGGCAACCCTCGTAAAATGGGCAAACGATGATCACCTTGACCAACAACGCCGCCAAGCAGATCGAATTGATCGGTCAGCGCGAAAAGTTCCCAAACACCTTCGGGCTTCGTTTCGGGCTCCGCGACGGGGGCTGCAGCGGCTACTTCTACATGCTCGACTTCGAGAATCAGCCCGACGACGACGACATCATCCATGAGCAGCATGGGGTCCGCGTCTTTGTGCATCCGCTGCACGTGCCCTTTCTGGCTGGCAGCACCATCCGCTTCAAGTCCGATGTGCTCGAGTCCGGTTTCTTTGTCGACAACCCGAACGTCGAGCGCGCCTGCGGTTGCGGCGAGAGCGTCGGTTTTTAGCAGGTGCCGCACGTCTTTCGTGTCCAGGGCTACGAGCCCTTTGCAGCCGACGACCACAGCACGCTGCTGGAACTGTGCGAAGACCAGGACATTCCAATGGAATCGGCCTGCGGAGGCTTCGCGACCTGCAACAGCTGCCGAGTCCGCGTATTGAGTGGCGCCGACAATCTGTCGCCCAAGCTCGAAGAGGAAGAACCGTTTTTGGACCACGATGCGCAACGACTAGGCTGCCAGGCCACGGTTCATGGCCCCGCGGTCGTGCGGCTTGAACCGGGCATGTGACCAACTGTGCGGAGGGTCCATTGACGGTACATCTCCCGTTCATTACAACGGCGGAGCTTTCGAGCAGAAAGTGCTGTGGCCGGGTAGCTCAGTTGGTAGAGCGGGGGATTGAAAATCCCTGTGTCGGCGGTTCAACCCCGTCCCCGGCCACCAGCCTTCTGCTTATCGTGTGTGCGCTTGCCCTCTCAGGGTGCGGCGACCGCTGTGAGCGGCTGTGCACCGCGGTCGACGCGCGGCTTGTTGAGTGCGGAGCAGACGAGGTCAGCTTCGAGCGTGCAGCATGCCGCCAAGATTGGAACAACACCGCGGCGGGTCTGACGACGCGAGAACAGGCGCTGGCTCTTCAGGTGTGTGCCGACACGCGATCCGACCTCGAAGGCGCGCAGGAGGGGTGGAGCTGCTCAGAAGTGATCGAGCTGTACACACCCTGAATCACTCGTATTCGATGGCTTTGACCTCGATGCCCAGCTTGTTGATGCGGTAGCTCAGATTCGATCGGGACAGCCCCAATCGTCTCGCCGCTCGCGCCTGAACCCCGAGCGCTTCTTTGAGGGCAGCCACGATGACTTCCCGCTCGTAGGCCTGCAGAGCATCCTGAATGGTTGTTCCGACCGGAGGCAACAGCGGGCGCGCGGCCTCGGTCACCGGCTGCATCGGATCGTCTGGCAGCCGAACGACCAACTTGCCGTCCCGCTCCAGAATGACGGCGCGCTCAATGACGTGCTCGAGCTGACGAACGTTGCCGGGCCAGTGGTAGGCGATCAACTGCGCCATGTCCGCTGATGAGACCGTTCCCGCGTCTCGATTGTTCTTGAGCGCGTATTTGCGCACGAAGTGGTCCACGAGGAGGGGAATGTCGTCCCGGCGCACGCTCAGCGACGGGACGGACAACGGCATCACATTCAGTCGATAGAACAGGTCCTTGCGGAACCGTTCTTTGCGAACCTCCTCGCGAAGATCGCGGTTGGTCGCCGCCACCACTCGCACGTCCACCTTGAGCGTGCGGGTGCCGCCAACACGCTGAAACTCGCCATTCTCGAGGACGCGCAGCAGCTTGACCTGCATGTGCATGTCCACTTCACCAATCTCGTCGAGCAGCAGTGTGCCGCCGTCAGCCTGCTCGAACTTGCCCTGATGCTGGCGGATCGCACCTGAGAAGGCCCCCTTTTCGTGTCCGAACAGCTCGCTCTCGATGAGCTGTTCGGGGATGGCGCCACAGTTGACGCGAATGAAGGGGCCCGATGCGCGGCGGCTTCGGTAGTGCAGTGCGTGGGCGAACAGTTCCTTGCCCGTGCCGGTTGGGCCTTGCAGCAGGACGGTGGCGGTCGTGTCGGCGACCGCGGCGATGTCTTCGTACAGCTGCAGCATCACCGGCGTGGTGCCGATCAGGTTGTGAAAGCCGTAGCGCTCCTCGACCTCTTGGCGAAGCGCGACCAGCTCGGCCCGCAGCGCCTTGTTCTCGAGGGCGCGCTCGATGATGAGCAGCAACTCGTCCCGGGCGACGGGCTTGATCAGGTAGTCGGCAGCACCCAGCTTCATCGCATGAACCGCGTCGGACACCGAGCCGTAGCCAGTCATGACGATGACTTGGGTGTCGGGCCAGCTCGCGCGCACGCGCTCCAACAGCTCAATCCCGGTGATGCCTGGCATCTTGACGTCGGTCAGGACCAGGTCGTAGGGCGCTTCATGGAGCTTGGAGATGGCCTCGTCCGCGCTGGATGTGATGGTGACATCCATGCCTCCCTTCTTGAGGTTCACCTCAAGCACGGTGCGCACAGCGCGGTCGTCGTCCGCGACCAGGATGCGGCCCTTGTGGGTCACTGGGAGACCTTCACCACCGTCGGTTCCAGCAGCCAGATGCGCTCTTCTGGATAGGCAGACGGCGTGAGCACGCTGGAGTAAGCCGCGTCGATTCGCCAGCGCTCGAGCTGCTTCTCTTGACTCTGGAAGCGCCCGTATTGCTGCGGCAGCAGCATCTTGATCACCGATGGCGACAGGGATTGCAGGGCGGTTCCCGAGCCTGTGTAGGTCACCACGGCGACTTCCTTGCCCTTGGGGATTCCAGCGCGGCTGCGGGCGTCGGCGATGGCGTCCTGCAGTCCGCCCAGCCCATCAACCAAGCCGTTGTTGGCGGCACGCTTGCCGGTCCAGACGCGACCTCGGGCCACCTCTTCAACGGCATCCATGTCCATGCGACGGCCGTCTGAGACGCGGGTCTTGAACTGGGTGTAGGTGTCGTCGACCAACGCTTCCATGCGCTCGCGTTCGATCGCATCCCACGGCTCATTTGTGGAGAAGATGGTGGCGTTGCGACCCCGCTGAATGGTCGTGGTCTGCATGCCCAAGCGCTCGGTGAGGCCGCCGGTGACGGGCCATCCGGTGTAGACGCCGATCGACCCGGTGATGGTCGTCGGCTCGGCCCAGATGGCATCGGCGCCAGCAGCCACGTAGTAGCCGCCGGAAGCTGCGACGCCGCCCATGGACACGACGATGGGCTTGTCGTCTTCGCTGTAGCGCGACACCGCCCGCCAGATTTCGTCCGAGGCGAAGCTGGAGCCGCCAGGGCTGTCGACACGCAGCACGACGGCACGCACTTGCTGGTCATTTCGAGCGGTATCGAGCTGATCGACGACGGTATCGGAGCCGGCGCGGGTGCCGCCGAGCAGCCCACCGGACGAGGAGCTGCCAGGCACGATCACGCCGTCGATGTAGATGACCGCGATCTGCTGGCCGGCTTCCCATGGGCTGCGAGGCTGTGGCAACCAGTACAAGTCGGTGAGAGTGACGCTGCCGTCGTGGGTCTCTTCGAGGTCGGCTTCGAGCTCGTCGGCGTACATCAGCCCGTCCACCATCTCGGCCTTCTCGGCTTCAGAAGCGGTCCAGGGCCCTCCGTCAATCCACTCAACGACCGTGTCTCGCGGTACTCCTCGTCCCTCAGCGATGCCGTCAACTAGGGCGTCGTAGAGGTCATCGAGCATGGCCTCGGTCTGTTCGAGCGCCGCGGGGGTCGGTTCAGTCTCGGTCTGGGCCTCGGGCGCGCTCTTGTATTCGCTGCGCTTTGCGAACTGCGGCTCGATGTCCAGCATGTCGAGGGTGCCGCGCATGTAGCGCATCTCGGCGGCGAGGCCGGTCAGCTGCAGGGTCGCGGCAGGATGCAGCACGATGCGGCTCGCGGCAGACGCCAACCAATAGGCGCCGTTTGACGGGTAGCCATCGAGATAGATCGTGACCGGCTTGCCCGCCTGCTCGAGGGCGATGATTCGGCCACGCAGCTCTTGCATGCGCGCCCAGGACATGCTCGTCCCGATGCGAATGAGCATGCCGCGTGCGCCCGGATCGTTCTCGACTCGGCGCATGAGCTCAAGGGTGTCGAGCCAGGACTCTCCCGCATCGCTAAACAGCGTGGCCCGCGGTTCGTAGTCGAGCGAGCCCTGCAGATCGAGAGTGGGAACCACTCGACCCGATCGGATGAGGGACTCGCCGGGCTCGTCGGTGCCAAACCACGCCGTCATCGAAGGGGAATCCCCCACCATGGTCAAGCCGCCACCGCCGCCCACTCCGTCGAAGTAAATCTCGACGCCGGCCCCGTACGACAACGGGGTGGCATCGTCGATGCCGCTGCTGGCGTGGGCGCGCAGGTACAGTCCCTCGACAGGGCGAACCCGCAGGGTGCCCACGCCCACCTGACGGATGCCCGTCGGTTCGAAGTGGGCGAGCCCATCGACGCCGAGCAGCACAAGGTCGCCGAGGGGACGCAGGGCGATGCCTGCTCCGGTCTGGGCAGAGCTCTCAAGCGAGGGATCGGGGTTGCTGACATTTCGCGCGACGGCGCCGACGCCGAACCAGGGCAGGGGACGCCAACCCGTGCCGAAGTCATACGAGACGTAGTTCGAGTTGCCAGTGACGAGGTGCCACGCGATGCGCCAGCCAATGGATACGCGGTCGGGAAGTGGAACACTCGTGGTGTAGTCGACGGTCCAACGCGGGTTGAGAGTGCCCGAGAAGTCGGTGATGGTGTGGATACCAAATGCCAAGCCGCCCACACCCGTGGTCGCGCTGACAAAGGTCGGCTGCTGGGCGTTGTCGAGGCTCTGGCCGTAGTAGACCGCGTACCGCGGGTCGGGGTCGTAGGCGATGTTGGCGGGATTGACCCAGGCGGCGCCCGGGCCGCTCTCGGTGGCGATGCCGGCGGACGGTACCGAACCGCGATCTGCCTGCAATTCCTGGGCTGAAGCGAGGGTCGCCAGCACAACGAGCATGTGTGTCATCGGCTGAGACTACCTTGGGTCACACCGCCCTCGGCAAATCGTGACGAAGTCGCTTCGAAAAGCTGTACTACAATGGAATCCACTGCGGTTTTCCATCCCCCCGGAGAACCCCAACGCATGGCGATTGTCGGATCCCCCGCTGCCATGCACACCCCGCCTTCCTCCCCATCCGGAAATCTCCATGAACCTCCTCTCTGCAGCATCGCTGCTCTTGCTACTAAGCGCGGCCCCCGCACACGCTCAGGAAGCCCCGGTCGCGATCGCCGACCTCGAAGAACTGCTCTCGCCTGTGACGTCAGATCGCTCCTGGCGAGACGCCACACACGCCGTGCAGATCGTCAACGTGCGCACGGGCGAAGAGGTCTTCGCCCGCAACGCCGATCGTGGCCTCATTCCCGCCTCAACGATGAAGGCAATGACGACGGCGGCGGCCCTTAAAAACCTTGGACCAAGCTACAAGTTCACGACAGGCATCTACCGAGATGGACGCGTGGACAACACCGGCACACTGCACGGGAATCTGTACGTGCAGGGCCACGGCGACCCCATGTTCGTGGTTGAGAAGCTTTGGAAGCTTGTCTATGACCTCAAGCTCGACGGCATCGACAAGGTCACCGGTGACGTCATCTTCGACGAGTCCTTCTTCAAGGACCAATACTCATTGCGCGGCTGGGACAAGCCCGAGGACATCGAGCGAGGCCCGTCCTACTACAGCCGACAGTCGGCACTTTCGTTGAACTTCAACACCGTCGCCCTCATTGTCTCGGCCGGCGAAGAGGTGGGTGGCGAAGCCAACGTTCAGCTCGAGACTGCCGCCGACCCCTACGTCGAGATCGTGAACGAGGTGACGACAGGAGCCTCGCGCAGCTACCGCCGAATCGCGGTGGAGCGCACGTTCGATGACGATCACACCAAGTTTGTTGTGCGGGGATCCATGCCTTCAGGTGGGGCGACGGCACGGTACTACCGGACGGTCGAAGACCCGACGGCACACTTCATGGCCGCGTTCATGAACATGATGGAGGACCAAGACATCGATGTAGCGGGCCGAGGCAAGCGCGGTGTCACACCGGACAGCGCCACGTTGTTGAAGGAGCTCAGGTCGCCGCCACTCGCGTCGATCCTCATGGACATGAACAAGTACTCGAACAACTTCATGGCCGAGCAGGTGCTTCGTACGCTGGGGGCCGAGGTCAAAGGCGTTCCCGGAAGCACTGCCAAGGGCCTCGAAGTCGTTGAGGAATACATCGACAGCGTGGGCATGGGTGACTCGGGTCACAAACTGCACAACGGCAGCGGGCTTTCAAGGAAAACGCGGGTTGCACCGTCTGTCATGACCGCGATGTTGGTCGACATGGCCCGAGATCAAGAAGTTGGACATGAATTTCGCACATCGCTTTCCATCGGTGGGTCGGACGGAACTCTCCGCCGCCGGTTGCGCGACGAACCGGGACGTCTTCGCGGGAAGACCGGGACGATCGACGGGGTCCATTGTTTGGCTGGCTACGTGCTGGCAGCCGACGGAGAACTCTATGCCTTTGCGTTCATGGCGAACGACATTCGCGGCGGCATCAGCCGCGTGAAAAAACTCCACGATTCCTTCGCGCGGCGCATCTTTGAGCTGCATGCTAGCCCAGAAGCAGTGGTCGAAGGCGCCACCGACACAGGCCCGGATACAGCGACGGAAAGCCCATGATCAGGATGTTTCTTGGTAATTGACACGAAAAAGCCTACGGCGGCACACCCCCCCGGGCGATATACAAGTTCGGGTGCGCTCGGGTACACTGCCGACCGCTCGCTGTGCCGCCGTTGGAGATTTGGATGAGAGTTCGCCCGGTCCTATACGTCCTCCCCCTGCTTGGGGTGTTGGG
>CAYYHT010000157.1:0-12334 GCA_964471355.1 uncultured Enterobacteriaceae bacterium | reverse complement strand
CATGCTGGCCTGTGCGCGAACGGTCGCCAGGGTGCTGCCCCATGCCACGCGGTTGTTCGAGGGGGTGGCATTCCAAGATCTGCTCGGCAGTTGCTTCGCCTCCCTCTTCCCCACTACGGGCAGCCACGCGCAGGTCCGACTGCCCGAGCTCGATGGTGCTGTCGTGCTCGATGCCCGCTGGGACCGCGGAGTCCTGGTCGTCGTGGCTCGGCGCAACGGCGAGACCGAGCGACTCGTTGTGCGCTTCGGACCGGACTGTCGTCGCTGGGATGTGCGCCGCGAGGTGCTCTCGACCATGAGTGCGGTGAACTTCACGGTCACCGACGCCTCGGTCGTTGTGATGCTGCGCGAAGATGGAGCGCTCGAGCTGTTCTCGACCCAGGTGGGGTCCGCAGGGGTCAAGCGCGTCGAGGACAAGGGCCTGCACCCCAGCTGGATTCTGTTCCGCCGAGCCGGACGCGTCGTGGTGCCTAGCGGCGACCGGCTTCTGCGCATGACCCTGAGATCCGCGGGTTAGCCGTGCCCATGCAGCTGACCCCGGAAGATCGAGCGTTCCTGGACACCTATGAGCCATCGGACTTTCCGCGTCCGTCGGTCACCGTCGACTTGGTGGTGTTCACGGTCATCGACAGCGATCTCAAGGTGTTGTTGGTCCAGCGCGACCAGCCGCCATTTCGCACACATTGGGCGCTGCCCGGCGGCTTTGTGCAGGTCGGTGACGGGGCCAGCCAAGGCGAGAGCCTCGAACAGGCCGCCGAGCGCGAGTTGGTCACCGAGACCGGCCTGCCCCAGGGTCGCTCCTACCTCGAGCAGCTGTACACCTTTGGCCGGCCAGGCCGCGATCCGCGCATGCGTGTCATCACCGTGGCCTACACAGCCCTGGTGCGGCCGGACCTGGCTCCGCTCGTTGCTGGCGATGATGCCGCCGATGCGCGCTGGTTCTCAGTCGAACACGGCCTGCCTTCACTCGCCTTCGACCACGCTGAGATTCTGGAGAAGGGCACCGAGCGACTGCGCAACAAGCTGGACTACAGCCCGGTCGGCTTTCGGCTGGTGGCCGAGACCTTCACCATTGCCGAGCTGCGCGGAGTGCACGAGGCCGTGATGGGCGGCACCTATGACCCCGGCAACTTCCGCCGACGCTTCAATCGCATGCTGTCCGATGGGCTGATCGAGCTGGCCGAGGGCAAGCGCCAGACGTCTCGACGCCCCGCCAAGGTGTACCGCTTCGTGAGCGAGCTCCGCTAGCCCAGACGGCTAAAGTCGAGGCTAGGGACCCGCCGCGTCATCGAACACAAACGCGCTCACACCCTCAAACTCAAACGTCGCGCTGATCATCGAGCAAGACCCATCGGGTCCGCTCAGGTCCGCGTTCGACTCAAACAGCGACGGCAGCAAATTGGCCAAGGCCTGGTCGACGTTGCTGGTCATGGCCATGTCGATGATGACCCAGTAGTCGAGCGCGCCTCCGACGTACCCACTGAACGACCCGTCATCGTTGTAGTCGACGTGCAGGGACGCATTTTCGATGACGATCACAAGGTCCGCGTCGAACAGCTTGAGCGGCACACTGACCGTCAGGTTCTGGGCGGTGACGCCGCCTTCGCTGATCACAAGCTCGGTATCCCCAGTCGGCTGCACCTCGGCGTTGCGGTCGAAGGTCTGGCCATCGTTGATGCGACCGTGGGTGCCGATCTGGGGTTGACCCGACCCGCGAAACAGCTCGAGGCTGACGCACTCGTCTTCGGCCAGATCGTCGACCCCCAACATCTCGATCATCAGCAGCAGCTCGCCGCTGTTGATAGCCAGTTGGACCAGATCTTCAGCGGCGACGGCCTCGGTCAGCTCGAGTGCCGGAATCAAGCGCGCCAGAGCATTGTCGACACCGGTGGCTCCGTCCGGCGTCTGGTAGTCGGCCACCCCACAGCCATCGCTGCCATCTTCAGCGCTGTTCAGCCCGTCGAGGTCAAAGCCATAGCTCACCCCTTCATCAGCCCTGGCAAAGACGAAGTTCGTGATGACGCCCACTTGGTTGGCGTCGGGGTCGTCGCAGGTCTCGGTGTTGGGCGCACAGCCCAGCAGCAGTGAAAGCAACCAGATCATGTCCTACCTTACCCGCGTCTCGACGCCCTCGGGTAGCGGTCCCGGGGCAAATACAAAGTACTGTTTGATCAGGTAGTTGCCCTTGGGCCAGTCGTAGCCCAGAGCAAGCTCGCAGACGGAGTCGTCCTTGATGCCGTCGAGGGTGCACTCCTTGTCCACGCCATGACCGTCGGCCAGGTTGAGCTGGATGTGCATCGCGTGAATGGCCCCCGGCTCCTTTTTCCAGGCGTCGATCTTGGGCTGAACCGAGGCAAGCAGCTTGACGGTGTCGATGGAACGGGCCTCGGTGCGCTTTCCACGCAGCTCTGCCCATCCTGGGTACGCGACCCATTCCCCCGTCACGAAGGCCGCCGGCGGGTCCTGGTCGTCTTGAAGGGCCTGCAGCACCCCAATGCGTCCGGTGTTCAACACTCGGTCGACCACGGCAGCACCGTAGATGCGCGCCCAATCGTCCGAGGCCTTGCTGTGCGCCTCTTTGCGCGACATCGCCGAGCCCACCATGTCCGCATTGAGCGCTGGCTGCTGCTGGCCATCGATCGCGAACTCGAAGCGAAGGTCCAGTGTCGAGCTTGAGCCGATGGAGATCTCGTTCTGCAGCGTGGCGCTGACGGTGATCTCGTGTCCTTCCGTCTTGGCGACGTTGTCCTTCCAGTCACAGGGAATCACTTCCCTGGCGAACAGGCTGCACAGGCGACCGGCCACGGTCTTGGCGGCCTCGTGGTCGGGCTTGGGCTCAAACGGTGCCTCACCACACGCAGTGGCGAGCAAGAACAAGGGGGCGAGCAAACGCATCGGCGCCTCAGCGAGCGGGTTCATCTCCCGCAAGCAGCGCGGGGTCGATGTTGAAGTACAGACCGGCCACATCGGCATCGGGTCCAACGGGAGCCGAACCGACGCTCTCGAGCCCCTCGAGGGTCGAGCCGTCTTCGCTGCCAAGGCCGCCGGTGAGCGCGTCGGACAGAATGCCGGGCAACAACACGCCGAACATGCCTGCCAGCGCCTCTTCGGTGACTTCCGGGTCGCTCACCACCAACGACGTCTCGGTCATGGTCGCGCCGATGTCGACGAGGTCGAAGTCGATGAGGTTGTCCCCGCCCATCAGCGCGATGATGACGTCGACCACGACGATCATCTGTGACTCGGGGGTGCCATCGCCGTCGGTATCGACCTGGAAGTCCAGGCCCATGCCGCCAACATGCAGGCGAGCGGCCTCGGGAGCGCCAGTCCCCGGACTGGCCGGGAAGCCAAGTGTGGGGGCGGTCACCAAGCTCACGGGCGTATCTGCGGGCAGCTGCTCGAACGCCTCGACAAAGCCGGCGAGCAGGGTCGTGGTCAGGTTGATGGGGGCGTCCTCGCCCTCGATGGTCTGAACCAACAGACCGCCCTCGAACAGGCCAACCCCCAGCCCAGAGATCAGGTCGTCATCCAACATCAGCAGCAGTCCATAGGGGCTGCCCTCGAACTCCTGATCGATCGGATTGGCCCGCGCACCTGGATTGGACAAGCGGGCGTTGGTCAGCGGACCCGCCTCGGTCGAGACCGTGGAGTCGGCGTACAGGTTGACCCCCGTGTCGTCGTGCGACGCGCTGGTGAAGTCGGAGTGGATGGTCACCCCACCGAGATCGAGGTCTCGGAGCTCATCCTGGATGGACAGTGCATCACCGATCTGGTCGGCGATGGCATCTTCGATCTCAGTGGCGAGAAAATCGGACAGAAAGCCCGACAGACCCAGCGTGTCGGGCTGGCCGTCGATCGCGAAGTTGGTGAACTCGACCGCTGTATCCTGGGCGGTGACGGCGATGGAGCCATCGTCGGCCCCACCGAAGACCATCAGGCCCGTGACGATGACCGCGTCGGCGGTGATGGTGTTCTCGTTGGTGCCCAGAAAGGACTCGATGCGAATGTCGAGCTCGAGGCCGGTGATGGTGGCCCCCCAGTCGAGCCCCGACGTGGTGAAGTCGAGAGCGTCGAGGGTGATCTCGGCGATGGCAACCCGATCGACGAACACATCGGCGCCAAGGATCGTGGTGACCGGAGAGCCCGTGACCAGCTGCCCCTCGATGTCGAAGCCGACGATGAGGTCCTCGAAGGTCGGGCGAAGCGAGGTCAGCAGGTGGTCGGTGAGCCGCAGTGCGAGCCCGTCGACAATCGGATCCGCCCCTGGAAGGCTGGGTCCCTGAATGGCCGTGACGCGGTCACGCAGCCACCCGTCAGAGGTTGAGCCGTGGGCGAGCAGCGGCCACAGCGGGCTGTCTGGCCAGGCGGCATCGCTGTGGGAGTGGCTTTGCTGCCATGCGCCCTCGGCTGGCTCGAAGCCATTGCCGTTGAACAGGAACTCGGCCCCGGTGCCCTCGGCCATGCCAGAGGCCGAAACCGAGTCAGCGTCGATGAACTCACCGTCGCTGTGGGACGTGATCGCCACAGCCAGGGGTTCGATGACGACTTCGCCCGTATCGCCAGCATCTTTGTTGCAGGCGGCGAGCAGGATGAGAACAGGCAGGATTTGGCGCATGTGTGGGCCTCCGAGAACAGCGGTGTATTTGCCCGGTCCTGGCGCTGTCCGCAACCCTGTACGATGCGACGGCATGATGCGACTCGTCCTATTGATGCTCATGGCCGGCTGCTCAAGCCCACCGCCAGCTGCACCGAAGCCCAGTGAGCCACTGATCGCGAGGCACTCGGACATCGAGACCCACATCAGCCGAGCCATTTTTCCCGATTGCCTTCATGGCCTGTCGGTGGGTCAACCTGGAGTGACCGCCACTCCCGACGGATGGCGTCTGGCTCACCCACGCGGTGGCGTCCCGCCGCTGTGGCGCCTGATGGGATTCCAACGGCACGACCTGTTGATCTCCCTCGGCGGCGTGGCGCTGAACAACATCTCAGAGGAAGAGCGCGAACACGGTGTCAAAGCGGATGTATGCCGCTTTACAGTAGAGCGAAAGGGCGCCCGCCTCACCCGAGACCTTGTGCCTGTCGGCACCGTCGCAGTCCCTCCCGTGGCAGACAGGTCGGGCGACGTTCAACCCCTGACCCGCGCACAGGTGGTGACGCGCTTCTTTGACCCGACCATCGGTCCTGAACCGATCGTCGACGATGCGACCCATGTCTGGACGGTGCTCGGGGGTCGGTCGGACTGGCTCAGCTGGCGGGCCGGCGACATCATTGTTCAGGTCGACGGCGAGACGACCAAGCCCCGCGGCTGGTACCGGCAGGTGGTTCGCTCATTGGCCAAGCAGGCGAATGTCAGCGTGTCCCTGATCCGTGGCGAGACCGACATCAAGCTGCGATACGTCATCAGCGGGGCCCCGGTTCCTGCCGTGCGGCAGCGCAAGCTCAAGACGCGAAATCGGGAGCCCGCGCCCCCGCCACCCGCCGCCGGCGCTCCATTCCCCTGAGGTACTTTTTAGACATGCGAACGCTGCTTGCTGCCATCCTCCTCGTCGCCAGTCCCGTGGCTGGCGCACAGGATTTGTCCTTTCACGAATCCATCGACCTGACCGGTGACGAGCCGCGAGTTGGCGCCACCGATGCGGGCTACACCATCCTGCAGGTGTCGGACTGGCTGTGCCCCCACTGCGGCACGATGTTCACCGATCTGGGAGCGGTGGTCGCCGAGCAGCCCGATGTCGCGATGATCTTCAAGGTGTACCCGCTGACCACCGAGTGCAATCCCAGCATCGGTTCCAGCACCCATCTGGCGCGGTGCACCCTGGCTCAGGCCGCGTCCTGTGCGCATCAACAGGGCAAGTGGCCCGAGTTCGCCGCCTATGCCTTCAAGAACATGAATGACCTTGGCGAGGTGACGGCTGATTCCATCGGCGAACACGCCAAGCCGATTGGCCTCAAGACGGGCAAGTTCACCAAGTGTGTCGCCGGCGAACTGGGCGGACAGCAAGTCTTGGCCGACGCCATGGAAGGGGGACGACTGAACATCAGCGGCACCCCCACCGTGTTTGTGCAGGGTCCAGACAAAGGGGGCTGGTACGAGGTGGCTGGCGCAGACGGCGCGGCGGCCAAGATCGCCGAGCTTCGCGAGATGGAGTGATGCGCATCGTCGCCATCTCGGACACCCACCTGGCCCATGACAAGCCCAACTGGCCCGGCGTGCCAGACGGCGACGTGCTCATTCACGCCGGGGACGCCACATACAGAGGTACCGCTGAAGAAATCACCCAGTTCAACGCCTGGTTTGCGGGTCTGCCGCATCCTCACAAGCTGTTTGTACCCGGCAACCACGACTTCCTCTTTGAGACCGACCCCGCGGCGGCCAGAGCACTGCTCGACCCCAGCATCACGCTGCTGCAAGACTCCGGCGTGCACATCGAGGGCACCCATTTTTGGGGGTCGCCCTGGACGCCCATGTTCTTCAACTGGGCCTTCATGCTCGATCCCGGAGAGCCCTTGCTCGAAAAATGGCGAGCCATCCCATCGGACGTCGATGTGCTGATCACCCATGGACCGCCCGCGACCATTGGGGGGCTCACCGTGCGTGGCGACGACGCCGGCTGCAAAGACCTGCTCGACGAGGTCGTCAACCGCATTCGCCCCAGCCACCACATCTTTGGCCACATCCACGAGGACTACGGCCGAACCGACGCCCACGGAATCGTGTTCCTGAACGCGTCGTCGGTGAACGTGCACTACAAGGCGGGCGACAACGCACCCTTCGAGTTTGAGCTGACCGGCGCTACTTGAAGCTGGCCTCGAGATTCTCGAGCACGCGGTCCCACGCCGAGATGAAATAGTCGAAGGCCTGGTCCCACTCGAGTCCGTCTCCCCAGCCCAGCTGAATCAGCTCAACCCGGGTGAAGCCGTCGCCCATCGGGTGGAAGAAGAGCGTGACCCACGTCCGCTTGCCTCGCACCCCGGGCAGATGCGGAGGCGCATTCCAGCTGAAGACGAGCATGCGTTCGGGAACAAAGGTCAGCACGCGGCACCCTTCGGAACCTTGTGACCCTCTGGGATTATCAGTCAGAAAATAGACCTCGAAGGCGCCTCCGAGCTTGAGTTCGATCCAGTTCTGAGCGCAGAAGAAGCTGGCAATCCCCTCGCTGGTGGTCCACGCCCACCACACCTTCTCCACCCCAGCCGGCACTACTTTTTCGAGGTGAACGCGACGCATGAGGCCCCCATCGGACCCGCAGTCTATGGCAGGCGAGTCGCCATGAGGGCCTTGAAGTACACGTCTTGCAGTGGCTGTGTGCGACTGCCAGGCAACGGCAGGCCGAAGGGTGTGATCTCCCGCACTGGCGGGGCCACGGTGTCAAAAGCAGATGGGGCCGGCTCGGTGGAAACCGGACGCTCCGCTTCAGCGACGACACAACGCGAACAGACAGACGACGAGCCACATGGGCTCATTGACAGCACCGCTCTATTTTGGTGCCGGCCACCATTCCTTGGGTGGGAACTTCAGCCTCAGAGCGCCTTGACGAACCGGAGGGGCGGCGCCGATATGGACCAACCACGACACGCTCTCAGCGATGACCTCGTCGAGGCCCATCGGCTCGTAGCCGAGCTCAGTACGGGACTTTTCAATGTCGAACCACCAGTATGGGTTGGTGGTGTAGTCGCGAATCATGGCACGGGTGAACTTCGGCTTTCCGCCGGTGATGCCAGCCCCCATCTCCATAAAGAAGGCCATCACATGGGGCACAAAGGACGGCGCCCAGGTCAGATCCTGCGAGCTGCTGCCCGTCAGCGCATCGACCTTGAGGTGGTAGTCCTTGGTCGAGACGTTGTCGGGACCGGCCAGGATGTATCGCTCGCCGGGTCGTCCCTTCTCGGCGGCCAGACGGTGACCCGTGGCCACATCGCGGACGGATACGGCATTGGTGCCGCCGACTAGGTACTGCCCCTCGCCGCTGACGATGGCCGCAAAGCCCTCGGTCGACGGGGTGATTCGGTAGTCAAGCTGCCCCAGGACCAATCCGGGATTGACGACGACCATCTCGACGCCATGCTCATCGGCAAGGCGGTGTGAGGCGCGCTCGGCGTCGGTCTTGGCCGTGACGTATGGGCTCTCGTAGCCCTCGTTCCAGTCCTCAGCGGTTCGGGGGGTATCGCTCGAAGAGGGTCCAACCGCGACGACCGAGCTGGTGTAGACGACGCGCTTGACGCCCTTGGCGCCGGCCGCGGCAATGACGTGCTCGGAGCCCTCGAGAGCGGGCCGGATGATTTCAGCGGGGTCCTTTGCCCACACGCGGTACACCGCGGCCGTGTGGAAGACGCAATCGAAGTCCTCCATGGCCGCATCCACGCTTTCTTTGTCGAGGATGTCGCCGTAGCGCATCTGCAAATCAAGACCGGAAAGGCCGGTCAAGTCGGACGACTTGCGAACGAAGGGGACGACATCCCATCCGTGATCTAGAAGGTCACGGACGAGGTTTGAACCGACGTGCCCATTGGCACCGGTCACGAGAGCGCGTGGCATGCGGGCCGATAACCCAGCTGGGTCCTACATGAGCATCGCAACGGCCACGAGCCCGCCGATGGCCGCACCGAGCATCACGGCGATGGCGAGAACCCCCACCAGCACCCCGAAGGTCAAACCGGCCACGCCAGTGCCCGGGGTGGGCCGATTGAGCAGCGGGGCCTCGGTTCGTGGCAGTGGCGGCGTATCGGTGCTGTCGCTCTTGACGCCCGACCCTGCTTCGAGGGCATCAACCACCGCCGCCCCGGACTGGTAGCGACGGCGCGGACTCTTCTCGAGCAGCTTGAGAATGATGTCGTCGAGCCATTCGGGCACGCTTGAGTTGAGGTCGCTCGGTGTGCGAGGCGCGTCGTTCACGTGGGCGAACATGATGTTCACAGCGGTTCCGCCGCTGAACGGCACCTTTCCGGTCGCCATCAGGAACATGACGCAGCCCAGGGCATATAGATCGGCGCGGGCGTCCACAGGACCGGGCGTGACCTGCTCGGGAGCCATGAACTCGGGTGTGCCCATGACCATGCCGGTCTGGGTCAGCTTTTCGCGTTCGACATCGTCTTCGGGATTGCTGAAGTGGGCAATGCCGAAGTCGAGCACCTTGACGCGGTCGGGGTGCCCGTACTGCTCCGAGAGCATGATGTTCGGCGGCTTGAGGTCTCGATGGATGATGCCCTCGGCGTGCGCCGCGGCCAGGCCTCGAGCGATCTGGGCACCGACGTAGGCGACCCGTTCGGCCGGAAATGGCCCCTTGCGAAGTGCCGCGTTCAGCGTCTTCCCGCTTAGATATTCGACCGCGAGGTAGATCTCGCCGGTCTCGGCCGTGCCGAAGTCGTACAAGCGGACGGTGTTCGGATGCTCGATCTTGGCGGTGGCCTTCATCTCGCGCATGAAGCGCTTGATGACCTTTTCATTGCTGGCATGCTCGGGCCGAATCACCTTGAGCGCCACCTTGCGTCCGGCAGCAACCTGGGTGGCCTCGTACACAGCCCCCATGCCTCCCATGCCGATGCGACGGTCGATCAGGTACTTGGCATCGACCATCGAACCCACGAGGGCTTCAGCTTGTTCTCGCAGCTTTCTCTGGCGTTCGTCGGGCTTCACGTCGGAAGCCTAGCACCAGGACAAGCCCCAACAGAGCGAATGGTGCCGGGCCCGACGATGCACAGCTGCAGCCGCCCAGCTCATCGTTGGGTACGCGGCCCCCACCATCGTCCGAGTCTGAGTCCGAGTCGCTGTCCGTCGGATCGTCCGTGTCATCTGGATCCCCGGAGTCCTCAGGCTGCGGCAAAGCGCCGTCGCACTGAACCCCGAGTTGGAAGTCCGTCGCCGCCCCCTCCCAGCCATCGAGCACCACCGTATAGGACTGACCCGCCTCGGCGGTCCAGGTCACCGATTCATCCGAGTCCTGACTCTCGTCGCTGTAGGTCAGGCAGCCACTGGTGTCGCAGGCTGGCGTCTGCAGCACATAGACATCGAGGTCGGCACTGACACCTGTGACATCCACCGTCACTGGCTCGTCGAGGTCTGTGATCACCTCGAAGCTCACTTCGCTGCCGCTGTAGACGAACTCCGAGCAGCCGTAGAACTGATGCTCAGATTGGCTGCCGGCCATGTCGTTGCGGCCGTCGACCACCGAACCACAGGAGATCGTCTGAACCGGAGCACACTCGGCAAAGGACGTGTCGCAGGTCAATGCGGGCAGGGCGTCGTAGGTGCCCTGATCGACCCAACGGCTGCGAGTGGTCTCGCTGCAGCTGCCTAGGAAGGGCTCGTGGCTGTCGCCGCCCGGATCCCGCAGCTCGAAGTGCAGATGGGGCCCCGTAGAATGTCCCGAACTGCCCATCTCTCCGATCAGGTCACCACAGGCCACAAAGTCCCCTATTGACACGGGAATCGAAAACTTCTTCAGGTGGGCGTAGTAGGTATTCCAGCCATCGGGGTGCTTGACCTTGACGTAGTTCCCGAAGCCTCCGCCGCCCGCACAGTCCGCAGTCGTGCACTCGTCGAAGTGCCCATCGGACACCGCCGAGACAATGCCCGAGGCGGCTGCAACGACATCACGTCCGTCGGCCATGCCAGCAAAGCTGCCCCCGCCAAAGTCGGCGCCCCGGTGGCCCGTGTAGCGAATCGAGCCGCAGTTCCAGTCCTCGCCCGCATGATCCCGGTAGGCAGTCGGGTACCAGTGGGCTTCATCTGCCTGTGAGGTTGGAAATCTGTAGTCCTGGGCCAGCGCCCCGACGACGAGCAAAACCCAAATCATCGCCAGCTCACCCGAACGGTGTCTTGGCCCACCAGCCACACAAGGTCATCGCCCTCAAAACGGGGAGCGGTGCGAGGCACATCGACAAAGCCCGCCGGCGGACCGAGGCGACCCGGTTGCCGCGGCTCGAGGTTGGTGAGCTGTCGCGTGGTCTCGGTGGCCAGTTCGAACACAAACACCGCAGCCAAGCCGTCTGGCGCAGACACGTAGGCCAGCGTCCCGCCGTCCGCCGAGAGTGTCGGCCGATCGGGCGACCCACCGTCGTCCACCAGCAAGCGGTCGTCGCCCGTCCGCCGCAACATGATTCGCGTCCGAGGCGCGTCTTGGTAGTCCACGTACGCGCCGCCAGTGGGCACCGCGGTGAATGGGACCAGGTCTGCAACACCCCCCACACCGACCGGTGCAGGAGCCGGAGCACACGCAAACAGAACCAGGAGCAGGCCAGTCATTGGCCCCCTACTTACTGGTTCTCTTCGATGTATGCATCCAATGTATCCAGGGCGGACTGTGCCTGGGCCCGGCTCAAGTTGATGGCCATGTCTTCGCCGACCCCGGCGTATTCGGCTTGGGTGTAGACGGCATAAAAGCGCCAGGTGGTGCCGTCTTCGCGGCCAATCCAGACGTCGGTCTCGTAGTTCTGCCACAGGTGGTTTCGACTGCTGTCGCCGTGGGCTGACTCTTCAATCCACCCGCGGCTGACGATCGCCTTGCGTCCGTCCTCGAGCTCGACCCAGCGGTAGTCCTTGTTGAAGGAGTACTCCATCTTGAAGAGCGCCGTCTCGCGATCGATGTAGTTTTCGGTCGCCAGCACCTCGCAAGAGGCATCGACAAAGCAGCTGGCGTCGTCTGTGCCTGGAAAAGTGCGGTCGTAGATGACGGCCGTGGTCGAAATGACGGTGAGGTCTGGAATGACCATGTAGGCGGTGTGGGAGTCCACCGGAAAGGGACTGCGATAGGCCAGCGCCATCGTTGCGAGCAGGTCCAAGTCGCCATCGCTGGGGATGGTGATGGCCTCCAGATCGCCCGCGGTCAGCCCCGCAACCTGCCACGCCCGGTCCACCGGGTCCTCGGCCGTGATGTCTTCGGCGCCCAACAGTTCTTCGAGGTTCAAGACCCCCTGCGGCAGCGCCTCGGGGTTGTCGAACTCGCGAAACAGATACCTCGAGATGTCGGCCATCTCGGTCGGCGCTTCGGGTGGTGGGCTCTTGCAAGCACCCAGTACAAGCAGCAGGGGAAGCACTCTCATGTCCCCACGGTAGATCACGGCTGGGCCCACCGCACCCCTCGTTCGTCCAGCACCCCGATTCGCGCCGGCGGATCTGTACTCCAGCGGGCCGCTTGATCGCGCACGCCCTCCCTTGTTCTCCATCGAAGCGCGTAGGGCTTGCCTGTTGCCAAGACCGACGCCCGGACCCCCAGATGCCAGTCGGCGATCAACCCCTCGCCCTGTGTGAGAGACACACCGACCTGTCGAAGGCGGTCATTGGTCCGTTCCACGTGTTCGACCGAGTCGCGCAGGGCCAGCGTGGACACCAACAACT
>CAYYHT010000156.1:9461-12345 GCA_964471355.1 uncultured Enterobacteriaceae bacterium | reverse complement strand
TGCAGCCCTACCGATTGACGCGGCCGCTTGCGGCGGCTTCTTCTGCAACCGAAACCAGCCGATCGCGCAGTCCGCCGAGCGCATCGTGTTCGGCATGAGTCCCGATGGCACCATCGAGAATCATGTGCAGATCTTCTACCAGGGCGAGTCCGAGGACTTTGCCTGGGTGGTTCCTGTCGGGGGCAACCCCGAGCTCTTCGTCAGCACCGATCAGCTGTTCATAGAGCTCGAGAGAGTGGCGGCACCGCAGTTCAGCGTGACCTACCGGGACCTGGGCAACTGCTACGAGTACTGGGACGACGACTACTACGACAGCTGGGATTCAGATGGCATCGGGCTCGCGGACGTCGACTCGGACGGGGCCATGGATGAGTCCGAGGTCACCGTCGTCTCTCAAGCCCAGGTGGGCCCGTACGACTCGGCGGTTCTGCAGGCCACCGACGCCGACGCGCTGATCACCTGGCTGCAGGACAATGGCTACGACCTGGCTGATGACATGACCTCGGTGCTGGCTCCCTATGTGGCCGGTGGGCAGTACTTCGTCGCGCTCAAGCTGCAGGCGGACAAGGCGACGGGCGACATCGCTCCCATCGGCATGCGCTACACGGAAACCGCTCCGAGTGTGCCGATCCAGCTGACCGCAGTCGCAGCGGAGCCCGACATGCGCCTGGAGGTATTCGTGCTGGCCAGCGGTCGTGCGGTGCCGGACAACTACCTGCATGTTCAGATCAACGAAGCGGCCATCGACTACCTGAGCTGGGGCAGCAACTACAACGACGTCATCACGCTGGCGGCCGATCAGGCTGGCGGGCACGCGTTTGCCACCGACTACAGCGGCACGACCGGTCCGCTGCGAGGGCGTTTGTACTCGGCAGGGCGGTACGACACCGATGCCATCCGTGGCTTGACCGACCCCGTCGACGTGATGGACCAAGTCATGGGGCAGCAGTTCCCGTCCAACAGCACGCTCATGAACCTGCTGCTGACGTACATCCCGGTGCCGCAGGCTGCCCTGGATGACGGCATCCAGCCACGCTGGTTCTACAACAGCCTGTCGTACTACGCACCGCTGTACCTCGCCGACTTCGAGGTCGATGGGGCCGGGTTCGCCGATGCCCTCGACGAGAACGTGGTCGTGCCTCTGGAACGGGCTGAGCGTCTGTTCAACCACAGCAATCTGACCCGCATGACCTCGTCCATGTCCCCGGCCGAGATGACCATCGACCCGGCGTTCACCATGAACTTCGATCTGCCCGATGTGAGCAACGTCCATCGGGCCACAGTGGTCAGGGATTGCCGCGCGACGGGCAACATCTCTACGGCGCCGCGCAGCGTCGTGTTGGCGGATGGCAGGCGGGTACAGGTGCCAAGCGACCGGTGGTTCCAGGCCGAGGCCATCAGCACCAGCGACTTCTTCCTCGGCAGCACAGACATCTATGCGTCGGTCATCGAGGACTTGAGCTCGAATGGCCCTGGAGTGGTCATCGCGGACAATCGCCAGACCGCATCAACGAACCTCGAAGACCACAACGCCAGGGTCGATGAGATCAACAGCGGCGGAAACAACGGCTGGGGATGCAGCAGTGTGCCGGGTTCAGCCGGAGGCTTGTTCCTGATTCCGCTGTTCGGACTTGCGGCTCGTCGCCGTCAGGCTATGCTTTGAGTGTCGGGCACGGGCGCTCTTGGTTGGAGACGCCTCACATGACACGAAATTGGACTCACACAGCTGCATTGGCGCTGTTTGCTTCCGCGGCGTTGCCGAGCACTGCGTTCGCTTGCGGTGGCTTCTTCTGCAACAGCCAGTCGCCGGTCAACCAGAACGCCGAGCGCATCGCGTTCTCGGTCGATGAGGACGCCGGCAACATCGACGTGCACGTGCAAATCTTCTACCAGGGCGAGTCCCAGGACTTCGCATGGGTGCTGCCCGTGCCGCAGCAGCCGGAGCTATTCCTGTCGACCGACGCGCTGTTCAACCAGCTTGAGTGGCAGACCGCTCCCCAGTTCAATGTCACCTACGAGGATTGGGGCGACTGCTACCCGGGCGGCGGCGGCTGGGGTCGGGACTATGATCTGATGGCCGAGAGTGCCGGTGGCGAGCTTCCGCCGTCCGATCCCGATGATGGGGTCACCGTTGTCAGCCAAGCGGCGGTCGGCCCCTACGACACCGTCGTGCTGCAGGCAGACAGCAGCGAACAGCTTCTCGATTGGCTTCAGGAGCACAACTACGACCTGCCCGACTCCCTCGACACGGTGCTCGCACCCTACGTCTCAGGCGAGCAGTACTTTGTGGCTCTGCGGCTGCAGAAGGACAAGGACGCCGGCGACATTGCTCCGATCGGCATGACCTATGCGGGCACCATGCCGATGATTCCGATTCAGCTGACCTCGGTCGCCGCAACCCCGGACATGCGTCTCGAGGTCTACGTCTTTGGCGAGACCCGTGCGGTGCCCCAGAACTACCTGCACGTGCAGGTCAACGAGGCGGCCATCGACTGGCTGTCCTGGGGCAGCAACTACAGCGATGTGATCACCCTCGCCGCCGACGAAGCTGGCGGTCACGCCTTTGCGACGGACTTCTCGGGGGACACCACGCCGCTGCGGAACGTGCTGTACACCGAGGGTCGCTTCGACACGAGCCGCTTCGCTTCGATGACCAGTCCCACAGCAATCATGGACGAGGTGATGAGCCAGGGCTTTCCGGCCAGCAGCACGCTGATGAACTTGCTGATGACGCACATGCCGCCACCCGAGGGCGTCGATGCCCAGAGCTTCTACAACTGCGTCAGCTGCTACGACACCAGCGGCATGACTGTCGATGGCGAGGCCTTTGCCTATGACATGGAAGAGGTGATGGTCGCCCCATTGGCGCGTGCCGAGGACCTAT
>CAYYHT010000156.1:0-9451 GCA_964471355.1 uncultured Enterobacteriaceae bacterium | reverse complement strand
CCAGGACCACAGCAAGCTGTCTCGTCTGACCTCGTCGCTCTCCCCGGTCGAGATGACCATCGACCCGAACTTTGTGCTCAACAGCGCGATGGGCGACTACAGCAATGTGCACGAGGCCACCCTGATTCAGGATTGCCGTGGCAACCGCGACTGGTACAGCGCGCGCCGCCGGGTGCAGCTGTCTGACGGCCGGGTCGTGCTGCTGCCGAGCCAAGAGTGGTTCGACACCACGGGCACGAACAGCGCCGACTACATGGCCGAGGTGACGGACGTGAACGCGTTGGTCATCGAACAGACCAGCGCCAGCGGCGAGCCCGTGGTGCTGACCGACAACACAGAGTTCGCCGCCGACCAGCTCGA
This sequence comes from uncultured Enterobacteriaceae bacterium, assembly GCA_964471355.1. Lineage (GTDB taxonomy): Bacteria > Myxococcota_A > UBA796 > UBA796 > CAYYHT01. The sequence continues at coordinate 9,091 of CAYYHT010000156.1, read as the reverse complement.
GGACAACAACTCGGACGTCGAGGAGAACATCTGGCGCGGTGCCGGTGGGTGTGGCTGCAGCTCCGCTCCGTCCGGTGCTGGCATGTTTGTCGGCATTCCCTTGCTTGGCCTGCTACTCAGGAGGCGCAAGCACTAATCGCCATCCCTGGCGGTTTGCAGGCCAGACTCTGGCCTGCTCTCCGACGGGGATGACGGGATTCAGCGGGACTGTGTGCCCGCTCAATTCATGTCTCGGAGGACATCATGAATAAGCATCTTCTCGGAGCTACGGCACTCGCTGCAGCTGCAATGCCCAGCTCTGCGCTCGCGTGCGGCGGGTTCTTCTGCAACAACTCGGCCCCGGTGGACCAGTCCGCCGAGCGCATTGTCTTCGCCGTCGACGAAGGCGAGGGCACGGTCGACACCCATGTGCAGATCTTCTACCAGGGCGACGCCCAGGACTTTGCGTGGATTGTGCCGACCCCAAATCTGCCGGAGCTGTTCTTGTCGACCGACGAGCTGTTCACGCAGCTGGACTGGCAGACGCGCCCCTACTTCAACCTGATGTGGGAAGAGTGGGGAGACTGCTACCAAGGTGGCGGCATCCTGACCGGCAATACCCAGGACGACACCGCCGAGTTCGATTCGGCGGACGAGGACGGCGGTGACCCCGGTGTGACCATCATCGAGCAGGCCCAGGTCGGCCCCTATGACACCGTCATCTTGCAGGCCGACACCAGCGCCGAGCTCATCACCTGGCTGCAGGACAACAACTACGACCTGCCCGATACCCTCGACACGGTGCTCAATCCGTACGTCGCTGGCGAGCAGTACTTTGTGGCCCTCAAGCTTCAGAAAGACAAAGAAGTCGGCGACATCGCGCCGATTGGCTTCACGTACGCCGGCACCCAGCCTGCGGTGCCGATTCAGCTGACCTCTGTGGCGGCGACCCCCGACATGCGGCTCGAGGTGTACGTGTTCTCCGAAGAGCGCGCCGTGCCCGAAAATTACTACCACGTGCAGATCAACGAGGCGGCGGTCGACTGGCTGTCCGGCGGCTCGAACTACAACAGCGTCATCACGCTGGCAGCTGACGAGGCCGGCGGTCACGCGTTCGCCACCGACTTTAGCGGCTCGACCACCCCGTTTGCAGGCAGCCTGCACTGGGCCGGTCGCTACGACACTGCGGCAATCGCCAGCGCCACCAGCCCCGAACAGGCCATGGACGCCATCATGGGCCAGTTCGCTGCGTCGGGCACCCTCATGAACCTGCTGCTGAGCTACATGCCTCCCCCCGAAGGCGTCGACGCTCAGTCCTTCTACAACTGCGTTGGCTGCTACGAGACCGGCGGCATGACCGTGGACTATGAAGGCTTCGCGGCAGCGCTCGACGAGTTCTTGGTTCAGCCGGCCATCAACGCCGAGAAGCTGTTCACCGAGCACAGCACGGTGTCCCGCATGACCTCGTCCCTGTCTCCGCTCGAGATGACGATCGACCCGATGTTCGTGCAGAACTCGACCATGGCGGACGTCAGCAATGTGCACGAAGCCACGTTGATCATGGACTGCCGCGGCAACCGCAGCTGGTACGACGCGCGCCGCCGTGTTGTGCTCGAAGACGGCCGGGTCATCCTGCTTCCCAGCCAGGAGTACTTCGACGGTGCCGGCGAGAGCAGTGCCGACTTCTTGGCCGAGAGCACTGACGTGAACGCGCTCGTCATCGAGCAGACGAGTGCTGATGGCGAGCCCGTGTTGCTCACCGACAACCGCGAAGCCGCTGACGCCAACCTCGATGACCACAATGACCGCGTCGACGAGATCGAAGGCGCCGTGGGCTGCGGATGCAGCGCGTCCGGTGGAGCGGGCTCGCTCTTGTTTGCCCTGCCCTTGTTGGCGCTAATTCGGCGTCGACAGGCCTAGGGCGATCACCTGCGGCGGCTTGAGGGTCGCCGTTGGGTGAGCATTTGGCACGCTCCTTGCTCTTTATCGAAGGGCAAGGAGTTCTTATGTATGGACAATCCCTTCCGTCCCGACGTCTTCACGCCCCCCGTGCCACCGATGGCGACAAACCCTCGGATCCGTCCTCGGAGACGGCCGGGCACCGCGTCCACGCGTCCGCCGAGTCCGCTCAGGCACCTGCGCGGCCTGCCTCCAACTCAACAACACAGGGCGCCACCTAGGATGCGAGGCGTGTTCTATTCATCGCGATGGGGACTGCTGGCGTCCATCGCGCTGCTGTTCGTGGTCATCCTGTAGTTCCAAAGCATGCCGAGCCTGTTTCAGACTGAAACATGCTGGAACGGGCGACCTAGATTGGAGTGAGGCCGGTGTAGGCCGTCAGCTCTTTGTCGAGGTGGACCACGTCATCGGCGGTGTCGGCGGTTCCCTTCGTGTCGATCGTGGTCTCTTTGACCAGGCCGAGGCCCTCGACGTACCACAGCGTGGACACGGCGTTCAGGTTCTCGACGTCGATGAAGGTGCCCACACCAGCGGTGTCGGCGGCGTCACCGCGACCTTGGACGAAGGTGTTGGTCAGCTTCCAAGCTTGGAAGGTGCCCAGTCCGGTGATGATCTCTTCTTTGCCCGCGCTGGCCACGTAGTCGCCGGTGGTCAGGATGTTGGCGCTGACAGGACCCATGCCCGGCAGCGTCGTGGCGATCACCAAGGTGTAGCTGTAGGACCAGGTCGTTCCCGTGGTCAGGTCGGCGACCGGGGGAAGGTACTGTCGAGCCAAGCTGGGCTTGCCCGTGGCGTCAAGGGCTGTCGGCGTGCCGCCCACATCGATGGTGGCGAAACCCCACCACTCGAGCATCTTGGCTTCGCCGCCGCCGAAGCAGTTCTGCCACAGGTCGAACTCTGAGGTCTCGGTGCCGCCGACGAGGATGTCGGAGTGGTACTGGTAGACGATCTGGCCGCTGGGCGAGAGCACACCGCCCAGGCCTTCTTGGACCTCGACGCGGTCTTCAAAGGAGCCGTCGACGAGGGCCGCGGTGATGTCGTAGGACTTGGTCCAGCTGCCGCCCATCGGGTCGGCCGGGTGACACAGCGGGTCGAGGCTGCTGGTGTCAGGGGGGCCTGTGTCGGTGTCGGTGTCCGTATCGGTGTCGGTGTCCGTATCGGCGTCGGTGTCCGAGTCGGTGTCCGTGTCCGAGTCGGTGTCGGTGTCGGAGTCGGTGTCCGTGTCCGCGTCCGATTCGACGAGACTGGTGTCGTAGGTGACGCCGTTCTCGCATCCCATGACCAGGACAGTGAGCAGTGAAAGTGCGGTGCTGATGCGCATAGAGAGCCTCCGAGAGCCCCCTATACACCTGCCGAGAACAGATCGGCGCCTTGGGCCGTGTCAAAAAGCTGTTTTCGAACCAGCTAATTTTGTGGCGGTTGTCGCCTTTTGGCGGGCAAAAGCGCTTATTGAGGCTGTTGTCTGGAGTCCAAGATGCGTTTCGCCATCCCTGCCGCGCTGCTTGTCGTTGCCACCGCCTGCAATCGAGACATCACCATCGATGTGGTGGACCGCGCTCCAGAGGTGCAGATTCTGCGCCCGGTGACTGACTCGCTGTTCGATCCGACCGATGAGCTGTTCCTGTGCGCCATCATCGACGACGAAGATGAGCTGGACATGCTGTCTTTGCTGCTCGAGAGCAGCGTCGACGGGGTGCTGGCGAACTCTCCCGACGAGTTTGGTGGTGTCTGTGAAGGCGGCAACGCCAGCATTCAGCTGAGCTTGAGCGAGGCCGAGCACACCCTTGAGCTGACCGTGCGCGATCCCGCAGGCAACATCACCACCGATGCGGTGACGGTGCTGCCGAACGTGAACACGGCTCCCGCTTGCGAAGTCATCACCCCGGTCGCAGAGACCTACGAGATCGGTGAGCCCATCGATTTCTTCGCCACAGGAACCGACCCTGAAGAGGACAGCAGCACGCTGACGGTTCTGTTCAACAGCAGCATCGATGGCGAGTTCTGGGCCGGAGCCCCGGACAGCAGCGGAGAGGTGGCCTTTGTGTACGACGGTTTGAGCGCCGGCGATCACTACCTGACCATGCTGCTCACCGACGGCCGCGGGCTGAACGACATCTGTGGCGTTGCGCTATCCATCGACCCCTGCTTGGACACCGACGCTGACGGCTTCAACACCTGTGAGGGGGACTGCGACGACTCCGATCCCTCGTCGAACCCGGACGGGAACGAGATCCCCGACGGCCGCGACAACGACTGCGACGGCATTCGCGACGAGGGCACCGTGCTGTACGACGATGACGGCGATGGCGTAAATGAGCTGCTCGGCGACTGCGACGACGACGATGTGACGGTGTTCCCCGGAGCCGTCGAGCTGCCCGACGACGGCATCGACCAGGACTGCAACGGCGATGACCAGGTCAGCTGTTGGCTCGATGTCGATGGCGACCGGTACGGGGTCGCCACCCCGGTGCTCGCCGTCGACGGGGACTGCAAAGACCCGGGCGAAGCCGAGAGTGCCGATGATTGTGACGACGGCGAGGCCGGCATCAACCCGGGCGCCTTCGACCTGCCCGACGACGGCATCGACCAGGACTGCACTGGCGACGAGACGGTCAGCTGCCATGTCGATGTGGACAATGACGGGTTCGGCACATCGACCCTGTTGCTGGCCGACGACGGAGACTGCGATGACTCCGGCGAGGCGTTGGTGGGCGGCGACTGCGATGACGCGGTCGGAAGCATCTACCCGGGCGCTGCCGAAGTGCCGTCCGACACCATCGACCAGGACTGCAACGGAGCCGATGCGGTCGAGTGTGCGGTTGATGCCGATGGCGACGGCCACGGTGACCTGTCCGCGGTGCTCATCGCGGGGGACGGGGACTGCTTCGATGTCGGAGAATCCACCGTTGCCGACGACTGCAACGACGCCGAGGCCGACATCTTCCCGGGCAATATCGAGATCGCTGGCGACGGCGTCGACCAGAACTGCGACGGGTCCGATGCCGCTACTTGCTACGTCGACAACGACGATGACGACGTCGGCGACAGCAGCAAGCCCACATTCGAAGCCTTGGACGGAGATTGCGACGACCCCGGCGAGGCGCTGTCTGGCGGCGACTGCGACGACACCGATCCCACCGCCTACCCAGGTGGAACCGAGGTCGAGGACGACGGCATCGATCAGGACTGCAGCGGCGCCGACACGGTCACCTGCTACGTCGATGACGATGGTGACCTGGCGGGCAGCACCACCGCACTCCTCGCAACCGATGGAAGCTGCACCGACGTGGGCGAGGCCGTGGCCGCTGACGACTGTGACGATGGTGACGCGACGATCTACCCGACAGCCACCGAGACCGTGGCAGACGGCATCGACCAAGACTGCAATGGCGCCGACAGCATCTGGTGCTTCGAAGATGACGACAACGATTTTTACGGCTCGACGACTCAGATCGTGGCCCCGGACGGGGACTGCGACGACGCCGGTGAATCCCTCGATGACACCGACTGCGACGATACCGACGACCGCGTCTACCCCGGCTCCTCGGAGTTTCCAGATGACTCCACCGACAGCGACTGCAACGGCTTTGACGGCACACTCTGCTTCCTCGATGGCGACGACGACACCTATGGTGTGCCCGTCACCATCCTGTCCAGCGATGATGACTGCGCCGACAGCGGCGAATCCACCACGGTCACCGACTGCGACGACAGCTCCGACTCGATTCACCCGGGCGCCACCGAGACGCCTGGCGACGGCATCGACCAGGACTGCAGCGGCGTCGACGCCGTGTTCTGCCGGGTGGACGATGACGGTGACGGCTTCGGAAGCGTGACCCCTCTTGTGTCCCTCGACGACGACTGTGGCGATGCGCGCGAGTCCGACAACGCCGACGACTGCGACGACACAGACGCGGGCGTCAATCCGGCCGCGACCGAGATCGCCGGCAACGGCGTGGACGAGAACTGCGATGGCACGGACGCGGCGACCTGTTTTGTCGACAATGACGACGACGGCTTCGGCTCGTCGGCCACGATCTCGTCGGCAGACGGCGACTGCACCGATCCAGGCGAGTCCGATGTGGGCGGCGACTGCGACGACACCGACACCATGGCCTACCCCGGCGCCGCCGAGACCACGGGCGACGGCATCGATCAAGACTGCAATGGCACCGACACGGTGCGCTGCTACGACGACGCGGACGACGATGGCTACGGGTCCACAACGGCCCAGGACGCCCCGGATGGCAACTGCACCGACGCGTTCGAGTCGGCCACCGACGACGACTGTGACGACACCGACGCGTTGATCTACCCGGGCGCCGGCGAGGCGGTCGGAGATGGCATCGACCAGGACTGCAATGGCTCGGACAGCGTGTTCTGCTTCGAGGACTCCGACACCGATGGCTACGGCTCTTCGACTCAGATCACCGCGGTGGACGGCGACTGTGCGGACGTCGGCGAGTCCTCGACGAACGACGACTGCGTCGACAGCGATGGCGACATCCACCCCAATGCGCCCGAGGTACCCGGTGACTTTGTCGACAGCGACTGCAACGGCAGTGATGGACGCAACTGCCAGGTCGACGGCGACGGAGACGGCTACGGCATCGCCTCAATCGTGTTCTCGACCGACGACGACTGCCTCGACACCGGCGAGTCCTCCTCGACCAATGACTGCGACGACGCCCTGGCAGGCGTCCATCCGACAGCGGTCGAAGTTCCAGACAATGGGACCGACGAGGACTGCAACGGCTTTGACTCTACGGTGTGCTCGGTCGATGGCGACGGCGACACCTACGGTCACCTGACCAACACCTTGGTGTCTGCGAACGACACCTGCCTCGACGCCGGCGAGACGTCCGACAACACCGACTGCAACGACGCCAACGCGTCGATCTACCCGGGTGCTGTCGATACACTCGGCAACACCGTCGACGAGAACTGCGACTTGGCCGACGGCGTCGACGCTGACGGCGACACGTATGCGAGCATCGCCAGCGGCGGTGATGACTGCGACGACACCCTGGACACCATCTACATTGGTGCGACAGAAATTCGCGACGGATACGACAACAACTGCGATCTGACCTGTGACGAGGGCCTGCTTTTCGAGGGTGACCTCATCTTCTCCGAGGTCATGCCCGACCCTGCCAGTCCCATTGCCGACAGCGCCGGCGAGTTCTTTGAGATCTACAACACCACGGCCACGGACATCCGCATCTGCGAGGGGTGGGTCTATCGCGACGATGGCACGGACAGCCACTTGGTGAATGCCGACTCGAACAGTCCCATCTTGATTCCCGCGGGCGACGTGGCGCTGTTCTGCAAGGGCAACAACCCAAGCACCAACGGCGGCCTCACCATCTGCGACTACACGGGCGCCATGACCCTGGCCAACGGCGGAGACGAGCTGGTGTTGGAGTTCGAGGGCTTGGAGCTGGACCACGTGAACTGGACTGGCAGCTGGCCCTGGTCTGTCGGCACGTCCATGCAGCTGCTCACCAGCGACCTGACGGCATCGGACAACGACAACAAGAACAACTGGTGCGCCTCGTCAGTGGACTACGACCCCACCAACCGCGGCACTCCGCGAGCCCTGAACGACGACTGTCCATAGCGGGTCGTGCGTGGGGTAGACTCCGCCTCTCATGGCCACACTACGCACACTGTCCGACGGCACCTTGTTCCCCATTCCCGCGCGCCTGTTGGTGGGGCGGTCGCCATCCGCGGCGCTGAGGCTCGACGACAGTCGCGTCTCGGGAGAACACGCAGTCTTGCAGTGGCGTCGAGGGCAGTGGGAGATCCGCGATCTGGGCTCACGCAACGGCACCTTTGTCGCCGGAAAGCGCCTTGAGCCCGGCGAGGTGGTCAGCATCTCCGGGGGCTCGAAGCTGGCATTTGGCCACGAGGAGAACCTGTGGGAGCTCGTCGATGCGGGCCCTCCGAGCGCGCTTGCCATGCCGCTCGACGGCGGTGAGGCCGTGGTGGCCAGCGATGGAATTCTTGCGCTGCCCTCCGCGTCGAATCCCGAAGTCGCGGTCTACGCAGATGCCCGCGGCCGCTGGGTCGTCGAGGCGGACGGCGATGTGCGACCAGCCAAAGATGGCGAGGTCGTTCAGGCCGGTGGTGCCAGCTGGCGGGTCAGTCTGCCGGCGCAAATCGAGGGCACCCAGACGGTCGATCTCGGACCGACGCTGGACACCGTGAAGCTGCGGTTCGCGGTCAGCCGGGACGAAGAACACGTGCAGATCACCGTCGTACACCGCGGCAAAGAGATTCCGCTCGAGGCACGAGAGCACGCCTATACGCTGCTGACGCTGGCGCGTTTGCGGCTCGATGACGCTGAAGAGCCCGGTGCCGAGCAGGGTTGGGTCGATCGAGACCGACTGCTCAAGATGCTGGGAGTCGATGCAAATGCCCTGAACGTGGCGATCTACCGAGCTCGCGGACAACTCGGAGCGGGCGGTGTCGATGGAGCGGCCGGGGTTGTCGAGGTGCGCCGTGGCCAGCGCCGGCTGGGCGTCGAGCCCGAGATGATCGAAGTCGTCTCGCTGTAGCGGCTGTGGCGATCATCCATGCGAGCGGTGCGGGCAAGGCATTTGGAGCCCAGGTGGTGCTCGATGCGGTCGACCTTGAGCTTCGCCGCGCAGAGGTGCTCGGGCTGATCGGCCCGAACGGCGCCGGCAAGAGCACGCTGCTGATGCTGATGGCGGGATTGATTGCGCCGACATCGGGCACCGTCCAGATGGGGGATGTGCCCGCCACCGAAGTGGCCCTGCGTGCCACGGGGGAGGTGGGATTGGTCACGGCCCAACCAGGCCTGTACCCGCTGTTGACCGGCCGCGAGAACCTGCACTACTTCGGTGGCCTGTTCGGATTGGCTCCTGGCCAGGTCGATGCCAAGACCGCCGCGATTGTGCAGCGACTCGACGTCGCAGATGCGCTCGACAAGCCGGTCGCGGCGTATAGCAGCGGCATGCAACAGAAGGTCTCGTTGGCCCGCGCGCTCATGTTGACCCCCAAGGCGTTGTTGCTCGACGAACCGACGGCGAACCTCGATCCCGTCGCCGCCTGGACTCTGTACAGCGCCATCCGCGAACAGGCCGATGCAGGGGTGGCTGTCGCCATCGTCACCCATGATCTGCATGCG
>CAYYHT010000155.1:0-12370 GCA_964471355.1 uncultured Enterobacteriaceae bacterium | reverse complement strand
ACTGACTCGGACTCGGATGCGGATTCGGATGCAGACTCGGACGCCGATGCAGACAGCGACACCGATGCGGATGCCGACACCGACACCGACACCGATTCGGACGCAGACGCAGACACCGATACCGACGTCGAGCCCGCAGAGCAGAGGGTGTCGACGCTCACTGGAGGAGCGGGTGTGCCCTGTGGCTGCCAGACGTCTGGCAGCTCATCGGGGTGGATTGTGCTGGTCGGAATGCTGCTGCTAAGGCGCCGTCGCGGTCCGCCTCACAGGCCTCGGGTCCACTCGGCGCGCAGTGGGATTCGCCCGTCCAGCGCCTGATCGATGACGTCGACAATCTGCTCGCGGTCCCGAGGAATGCGGCCGCTCAGCGGAAGGTAGTTCGAGGCGTGGTTGGTGCGGAACATCGCGTCGGTGGGACGGGCCACATCGACCATGGTGCGCAGCTCGCGCAGCAGGCCGAAGATGTCGGGCAGCTCGAACTTGCCGCGCTCTTGCAGGCGGGCTTGCGGAGTGCCGGGAACGACCGTGAGGGTCAGGGCGGCGAAGAACTCCGGGTCCATGGCGGTGACCAAGCGGCCGGTGGCCTCGGCGTGTTCCTCGGTGCGCTCAGTGCCCCCGGCTCCCAACAATGCGATGACGCTGATCTCCATGCCGGCCTCGTGGGCCATCTGGGCGGCCTGTTCGTGGGCCGCGAAGTCCGAGCCCTTGGCGATGCGCTTGAGGGTGAGGTCGTCTCCGCTCTCGGGGCCAATGTACAGGCGAGTCAGCCCGGCGTCGGCCAGGCGCTTGAGGTCGGCCGGTGACTTCTCGAGCACGTTGGTGGCCATGGCGTAGCAGGACACGCGGCGGAGAGCGGGGAAGCCGTCGCGGCAGGCATCGAGGATGGGCAGCCAGTGATCGAGGTCCATGATGAGCGCATCGCCGTCGGCCACAAACACCTTGCTGATGGCGTCGCCGTTGATGGCCGACATGGTGTCGACGTCCTCAAGGGACTCGGCAAGGTCGCGGACGCGAAAGCGCTTGGCCCGGTACATGTCGCAGTAGGTGCAGGCGTTCCAGGAGCAGCCGATGGTGGCCTGGAGGATGTAGGCGCGGGCCTCGCTTGGGGGCCGGTACATCTTGCCTTCGTATCTCATAGCGGGTGGGTAACCGCGAGGGCTACTCTGCGGGCGGGCCGCACTCGGGACGCGCACTGCCCCTCTGCCGTTGGTATCGGCGGCGCTGATGGATCGATCGGTGTCGTGCTACGAAGTGGCATGGTCCCTCGCCTATTCACAGCGCTGCTTACGCTTGCTGCTTGTGCCGGATCTCCAGACCCGTCAGAACCGCAAGAGGACTGCATCAATGGAGTCGATGACGATGGCGACGGGCTGACGGACTGCGCCGACACGCTTGCTTGCGCTGATCACCCCACATGTGGCGAGGACTGCTCGGACGGTGTCAACAACGATGGCGACCTGAACACCGACTGCTTCGATTCCGAGTGTAGCGACCTCCCCGAATGCGCTGAAGATTGCACAGACGGCATCGACAACGACGGCGATGGATGGGTCGACTGCCTGGACTACGATTGCGTCGCAGAGTGCCCCGAAGACTGCGCGGACGGCGTCGACAACGACAACGATGGCTTGGCCGACAGCCTGGACGCGGACTGCCTCCTTGAGTGCGCGGAGGATTGCAGTGACGGCGTTGACAACGATTTGGATGGACAGGTTGATTGTGCCGATCCGGATTGTGTTTTCGAGTGCCCGGAGAGCCGCTGTACGGACTCGGTGGACAATGACGGCGACGGGCAAATCGATTGCGCGGACTCAGACTGTACGGACAACCAGTACTGCCCAGAATACTGCGCAAATGGGCTCGATGACGACAGCGACGGCAACGTCGATTGTGACGACTCCGAATGCCAGGCAAGTCTGTGGTGCATCTGCACAAATGACGTCGATGACGACGGCGACGGCGACATCGATTGCGAAGACAGCGATTGTGCCTTCGCGGGAGCCTGCACCGATCGACCCGAGCAATGCAACTGGCACACCACGCTCCCGTTCAAGGACATCGACGGTGACGGCCTGACCGCAGCTAGCGACCCGGATTGTCTTGCCCGCTACATCGAGCACGACTGCGCCGACGGTATCGACAACGATCTCGATGGTCTCGCCGATTGCGCTGATGAGGCGTGCACACATGCTGCGGAATGCGGCGAGCATTGCGACAACGGGGTTGACGACGATGCTGACGCGCTCGTCGACTGTGAGGACGCCGATTGCGCGTTCGAGCCTCCTTGCGTGGAGCTATGCGACAACCACGTCGATGACGATGGCGACGGCTTCATCGACTGCGGTGATGACGACTGCTGGGGGGCAGGCTGCATAGGGGCGACAAGTACGCTGGTCTTGACCGCGACAATCGAGACCGAACAGGTCCTGCAACACCATTATTCTTCTGGGTACCATTCGACCGTCGTTACGACAGCGAGCGCAATCGACGTAGCCGGCGTTGTTCAGGTTCTGGACGGCTACGGTGGCGTAGCCAGTTCCTGCGCGTGGAGCGCCGACAACGTGACTGTGCCGAGCCGCACGAGTCAGGTCGTCCTTTCGCAGGCCTCCGTGTATCACCGGTCCAGTAGTGCGTTTGTTGGCGCCACCCGCCGACGGGGATTCGTGCTCGCTCCGGGCTGCTCCATCACTGGCAGCGAATTCCTGCCGCGTCTTGGCGCCGATTCGAACGGCGCAATGTTGCTCATCGATGGTCAGCGCGGCCGAGTGCACCGCACCTGGGGTATCGGTCCCGACATTCGATGGATTGCTCCTGCTCGCGGTGCGCCTTGGTACATCGGACTTTCGCCAGTCAGCGAGACTTGGACGCAGACCACTACGACGGTGTGGGGCGCCTCCTCGGTCCAAACCGAAACCGATCGCGAATTCGCGGGCTTCATGCCGCCGACACTGCCGTACTACGCCGCCCCATAGGCGACCACAGCAAACCCGCTGCGGACCTGTGCTGCATCTGGGACGCGAACCGGCGGAATCACAGCCACAGCTGAGCGCATGCGTTCGATGAGTGACCAAGGGTTCATGTAGACGTCTTCGGTGACACTGCCGGCATGCCCCACGAGCCGCTTGATGATGAACTCGGGCACCTCGGCCCTGGCCAATTCGGAAATGAAGCCATGACGGAAGCTGTGGCACGGCTGGCGCCACACCTCGCGAGGCGCACCAGACCGCTCCCAGGCGGCCTTGGTGCTCTTACGGTGAGGCGGCGAGCAGGTCTTCGGTCAGCACTTCCGGCCCGATGCGGTGCCGCTTGAATCGGGTCTTGAGCCATCGTCGGAAGATGCCAAGCGAGACCGACCAGTCCGATGGTGCGAGTCCGATGGTGTCAGGTATTTCCATTTTCCATTTTACCCGGGGTACCCACACAACCTGGCCCGGGTAAAATGGAAAATGGAAAATGGAAATACCTGACACCACTCCCCTTCACCACTCCCCTTCGCCAAGGAGGCGGTCTGATGGCTCGCTCCAAATCCCACAAGAGAGCTCAGCGGAGGGCCGCAGGCAAGCACGGCTACACCGAAGTCCCGCTCCCAAGCGGACGCTTCTTGGATGCCCTTACTTCCGGCGGTGGCAGGGCCACAGAAGTCGAGCGGTCGGGCAAATACAACCGCCTCTTGAACGCCGCTGACCGGCTTCGAGAGGCAGGAACCCCGCAGAAGGTGCTCGTGGTTCCCCACAACGACATCGACTTGGCAGTTGAGGCGATGCGTGAGGTCGGGATCACCGGGACGGTGAAGAACATCACCGGGTCGAAGAAGAAGCGGGTGCGTTGGTAGTGCTCGCTGTTTCCGGCCATCGAAACGGACGGTCGGGAACGCTAAGCGGGGGTGGCGGAACGACATTGGCCGCTCTGCCGCCACAACATGAACTTCAACCATTGGTTTATATATTCGTTCAAGTCGGCCGATATTCGCCATACCCTCGACAACAATATAAACTAATGGGCGAGGAGCTTGTTTTGAGTGCTGCCACTCCATCATGGGACGACCTACACCAAGTCGCCAACGGCCAGTCAGGTCACTTCACCGCCCAGCAGGCGGATGAGGCGGGATTCTCTGCCCAGCTTCTCCACAAGCACATTCAAAGCGGGAACCTTGAACGCGCGACAAGAGGAATCTACCGCATCACCCGGTTCCCTCCATCCGACCACGAAGACCTCGTTGTTCTATGGCTCTGGTCCGACCGGGAGGCCGTGTTCTCGCACGAGACTGCAATGCAACTCCACGAACTGTCCGACGCCCTTCCGGCTCGCATCCACATGACCCTGCCGACAGCAACGTCGAGGAGGAAGAAGACCCCGGAGGGTGCCGTCCTCCACTTTGCCGACATCGAAGACGGCGAAAAGCAGTGGCTAGGCCCAGTCCAGATCACCAAGCCCGCGCGTTCCGTCCTCGACGTCGCCACTGCCCACGGTGACGCCTCCCTCGTGGCCCAGGCCATCGACCAAGGCATCCGCACCGGCCTGTTCACCTTCGCGCAGGTGGCACTTGCAGGTCGGTACGTGGCCAACGCCCAAGGATGGGGCACGCCCATTCGGCCGCATGGCGTGGACGGATACGGCCATGGCGACGGGGCCTATGGCGATAGTACCGCCAATGGGGACGGCTACGGATACGGCCGAGGTGCTGGCTACGGCCACGGGATGCCCGACGGCAGTGGCTACGGCGGAGGGGCCGGCTCGGGGGCGGGACTCGGGGATGGCTCGGGCTACGGCGGCGGATTCGGTGACAAGTTCTACGCTCGCCCAATCAGCGGCACCTGCGCGAAGCCGCCCCCCTCCGATTGGCCCACACTGGCCGCCGAGCTCGGTCGTGAAGCTGGAGCCGAGCTGCGGGTCGCACAGTACTTCCCGTCCCGAACCATGCAGATCGAGTTCGCTTGGCGGTTCGACCGAGTACCTGACGAACGCACCGTCAACACCCTCCGCAGGCGGCTCGCCAAGAGGTTCTCATGGGCGTAGGAAACACACCCCTGGCCTTCCGGGCCTCCGTCGAAGCACGGCTGAAGAAGGAAGTTGGCCCCGACCGTGGTCGGGCACTCAACCGCCGTCGCGTGCTCATGGTCATGGAGCGGTTCATCGCTCGACTGAACCACGTCCTCCCCGACTCGGCTCTCCTGAAGGGAGGTCTCGCCCTCGAGCTCCGACTGGATGGTGCCCGCACCACGAAGGACATCGACCTCCGCGTTCTAGGGAACCCCGAAGAGCTTGACGCCCAGCTTCGGGCCATCGAGAACTTCCGACCCGATCGCGAGGACTTCCTGGAGTTCAAGATCGCCCCCGACCGGCATCACCCCACAGTGACCGGCGATGGCGTGAAGTACGACGGGTTCCGCTTCAAGGTGAAGGCGAGCATCGCGGGCAAGCTCTATGCGGCCTTCGGACTCGACGTTGCCTACGGCGATCCAATCCTCGGTGAACCCGATCTGCTGGAAGGCACCCACTTCTTTGAGAAGTATGGCATCCCGCCCGTCCACGTCCGCGCCTACCCAGCGACGACCCACCTCGCTGAGAAGCTCCACGCCTACACTCTCCCTCGCGACCGGGTGAACATGCGGCTCAAGGACCTCGTGGACATGCCACTCATCGCACTCGCCCTGGACGGAGTGACCACCACACAGCTCCGTGAAGCCTTCGAACTGACCTTCGATTTTCGGGACACCCACGAGCTCCCCGCCACGCTTCCAGTGCCGCCACAGGAGTGGCTCGGCCCCTACGACCGCCTCGTCGATGAGGAGGAACTCGCCTGGCCGACCCTCAAGGAACTTCACTCGGTCGCCGCCGCCCTCATGGACCCCATCCTCGCAGGAACAAACGGCACCTGGTCCGCCGCCGAAAGCCGATGGCTCGAGCCCTGAGCCCTTCCCCCACCTGCCCCCCACGAACCGACATCTCCCCCTCGAAACGCCGCACAAGCCGCGCACCCACGCGGCTACGATCCGCCTGCTACCGGCCTCCAGCCCCCGCGCCGCAGCCCGGCGAGAAGATGTCGCAGTAGGTGCACGCGTTCCAGGAACAGCCGTTGGTGGCCTGGAGGATGTAGGCATTCCCTTCGGAGGGGGGCCGGTACATTTTGCCTTCGTATCTCATGGGGTCTGGGTAACCGCGCACTCCTATTTCCCCAGACCTGTCGCGCTTCGAGTTCACCGCGCCCTGAACAGCCGGTCGCCTACGGTCGCGTCTTCGACCGTATTGCCCAAGCGACGGTCAATGCGATGTCGACCGGGACCGCACCAAGCGCACAAGTGGCCGCGAAGCGGGTTGCGGGGACTCAGGCGTCCAGCCCAACGGTCTGCGGCAAGCTGAGGCTCGGGTTCACGACCGCCGGGTGTAAGCAAACGGCTCGTGCGGCGTTTGCCAGGCGTACCCACCCTGGAGCCCCCATGGCCAAGCTCATCACCGCCATTGCCCTTCTGTTCACCGTCAACAACGCAGCCGACGTGACCGCCGAACCCGGTCCTGAGCCCAGCCCCATCGAGGCGCGCCAGAGCCACGAGGCCGAGTGGCGGGCATTCCTGACCCACCGCCGCGGCATCCAGAAAGCCCGCCTGCAGGCCTATATCGACCACGCCGAGTTCCCCTGGAACGACGACCAGCCCGGACTCGTGAACATCTTCGTGGACGACGCCGGGGTGCGCTGCGCCATGGCCAACCTCGTCCACCAAGACGGCCACCGCAAGCTGGTCAAGGGCATCGCTGCGGGCGACAACGACTACACGTTCGGCGAAGGCGTCGACGGAGAGCTCGAGCAGTGGCTGCTGACCAGCGGTCTGACCCTAGAAGAGGCCGTCTTCGTCCAGGTGCCCGACATGCGCATCGATCCCGGGTGGCCAGATGTGGTGGACCTGCGCGAGATGGAGATCCAGCGCATTCAGATGCACCTGAGCCTGGCCCTGATGCAGCTCGAGAACACCGAGCAGGCCAACCTGGACCTGGCCATCGATCGGCTTGGCGACCGCGTCTTTGAGGCTCCGCCCAGCGCGGGCTAGCGGACCCACATGACGTAGTACTGGTCGGTCTCGATTGGCAGGTTGTTCGGCTCGCTGCCACTTGCCAGGCATCGGTAGGCGGTGTTGCCACCACGCTGAACGTTCAAGTCGTGGTTGTTGCTCGCACCACCCGAACACGCCAGACCAAGCAGCTCTCCGGCTCCCGTGTGACCCACATAGGTCTGCTTGCACACCGCAACGCGAGCGTTCCAGCACTGGTCGCTGACCGTCTCGACGTTGTTGAAGGCCCAGTTCGGGTAGTCCCACATGCCGCCGCCAGCACTGTCCTTTCGGTTGGCCCACAGGTAGTTGCCGCCGGAGTTGTGCACCTCGGACATGTTGTCGAAGCTCAACGTCGAGTCATCCATCCCGGCCGACAAAGAACTCGATCGACATGCCCTCGCCTTCGATGGTGTCGCCATCTTCGAGCACGACCGTGTCTCGGACAGCCTCGCCGTCGATGCTGAACTTCGGGGCTCTTCCCGAGCGCGGCACGAGGCTCCAGGCGCTCTCTTCTTCGTCAAAGGCCACGTGCAGCGTCACCTTCTTTTCGAACATGCCCACGCGCGGCAGGGGAATCTCGCACCGGGGGTCGACGCCAATGCGGGTTCGCTTGTTCTTGCGCAGGGCGATGGATTCTTCGACGCCATCGGCGGTGGTGACGTGCAGGCGGCTGGCCCGGGCCATGCGCAGCTCGTCGGCTAGCCCTTCGAGGTGGGCTCGGTTTGCCCGGAAGGTCTCGGGCTCGACCCAGCCCGAAAAGGTCGCGAACACCGACTGGGCCTGTTCGGTCGCCACGTCGTAGACCAGCTCATGCTCTCCGATGACGATGCGGTCGCCCGGACTCAGGTGGTACTGCTCGGCGATCACAACATCGTTCAGGCGCGTGCCGTTGGCGGTCTTGAGGTCGCGCAGTACGTGGCCGCCAAAGGCCTGGGCGATGACCGCGTGAGCGCGGCTGACGAACTTGCTGGGGGACAGGTCGATCTGGGAGTCGCCGCCACGCCCGATCAAGATCTCGGGGGAGTCCAACAGGTATGCCGTCCCGGTCTGGCCCTTCCACGTCACGAACAGCTGCATTTGCCCCATCGTTCCATCCCTCTCACCTCGCTATCGCCGCAGCGACACAGGCACCAGAACAGTCGAGATCCACACCCTAGGAGGCCGCGACGCGCTCGGTGCTCCGGGTGGTCGAGCGGTACACCGTGTTGCCTCCCGCAGCGACCTGGAAGTGCCACCGGCGCAGCCTCAAATCCAGCTCGGCGACGGCCCGTAAGATCTGCTCGGGCGCGTAGATGCTCTGCACAAAGGCGATGGCCCGGCCATTCTCGGCGATCTCCCAATCGAGCGCGCTGTGCACCACCCAGTCCAATTGCTCGTCGGTCAGGGGATGGTCGCCTTGGCCCAGGCATTGAATGCCGCTGCCCATCGAAAAGCTCCTGTCGGCACAGGGTACCGCGCATGCCCTCTGGGTCCTCGCGACACGCAATGTACTCTGTGCGCGGAGGCGGCGAATGGCGGCCGGCAAGCCACGAATCAACATCCCTCAAGGCATCATGGCCATTGGAGCGGCACGGAATCAGCGACGAGGAATACGAAGAGCACCACCCCGGATGATCAGCAGCAACACCCAGAACAAGCCAAACAAATTGGTCCAGGGCAGCACATCACCGACCACTGAATAGATGGTGCGCACATCGCGGATGGGCACCTCCCCTTCCAAGGTATCCTGCGGACTGGAGCACCGATGACAATGCGCTCAGCACCTCTGTTGCTCACCATCGTGATGGCCTGCTCGGGTGGCGAGCCGCCGGGCGACACCGATCCGGTCTCTGGGAACACCGAGCCGGTGTGCGCCATCACGTCGCCTCAACCGGGCACCACGGGCGGCCCCTCGCTGGTCGTGCAAGCCAGAATCACCGACGCTGAGAGTGCTGCCACCGACCTGAATGTCGTGCTCACATCCGGAATTCAAGGCGATCTCGCCTTCGGAACCCCCAACGCAGACGGCACCATCGACCTGGTCGCCCAGGACCTGAGCGTCAGCGCACACCAGCTGAGCATCACCGCCACCGATCCCAGCGGAGACTCATGCACCGAGTCGGTCCTGTACACCGTCGGTGATCCACCCGTCGTCATCATCACCTCGCCGACCGCTGACCAGCTCATCGCGCCCACCGCCGACCTGACCGCCACCGCGTCAGACAACGAAGACAGCGCCGATGCACTTGTGCTGGCTTGGAGCTCGGATGTCGATGGCGACCTGGGCACGCTCTCGCCCGCCGCCGACGGCACATCGAGCTTCACAGTCACCAACCTGACGCCCGGGGACCACACCCTGACGGCGGTCGCCACCGACAGCCACGGCCAGACCGGCTCAGCGACCGTCGATGCCCGCGTCAACGCTCCTCCGGGGGCTCCACTCATCGGCATCGATCCCGACCCCGCGGGCACCAGCGACGACCTGCTCGCCGTCATCGTGTCCGAATCCACTGACCTCGAAGCCGACCCGGTCGGGTACCAATACGCCTGGGACATCAACGGCACGCCCAGCAGCGAGACCGGCGACACCCTCGGCAACAGCGCCTTCATCCGCGATGACGTCATCACCCTGACCGTCACCCCGACCGATGGCTACACCGATGGCCCGCCCGACACGGCCTCGATCACCATCGCCAACACCGCACCAACCGTCAGCTTCGTGGGCATCAGTCCGTCGTCGGCACAGGCCGCCGACGTGCTCGCATGCGGCTACGACGGCTACGACGACCCCGACGGGGACGGGGACTTCTCGACCATCCACTGGGAGGTCAACGGGGTCAACGTCGGCGCGGGCTCTCTGCTCGATTCCAGCTTCGTCGGCGCAGACAGCGTCGTCTGCATCGTCACGCCGAACGACTCGGTGGACGACGGACCGACCTCGCAATCCACCCCGCTCATCGTCGCCAACACCGCTCCGACAGTGACGTCGGTCCAGGTCGGCCCGACCGGTGCAACCGGCAACGACACGCTCAGCTGCAACGACACGGGCGCCTTTGATGCGGACGGACAGACGGTCGAGTTCACCTATGAATGGACCGTCGCTGGCACGGTGCTGACAGGCGAGACGGGCAAGACGCTCACCAGTGGCTTCAGCCGCGGGCAGAACGTCAGCTGTGCGGCCACCCCCACCGATACCGTCGACACCGGACTCACCGCGACCTCGGCGCCACTGACCATCCTCAACGCGCTGCCTGCCGTCACCTCGATCAGCCTGGGACCTTCCGAGGCCTACCAAACCACCACGCTGGTGTGTGACGCGACAGGCGATGACGCGGACCCGGCCGATACCGTCCAGCTGACCTACAGCTGGACCGTGGGGGGCTCCGAGGTGGCTATCGACTCCAGCACCCTCGACGGCAGCGACTTCGCCAAGAACGCCGCCGTGACCTGCACAGCCACCCCCTACGACGGCTACGAACTGGGCGCTGAATCCACCTCAAACACCGTCACCATCGCGAACACCCCTCCCGGTGCCGCGACCCCGGTGATCGTGCCCGTCCGCCCCAAGAACGGGGACGATCTGGTCTGCTCGGTGTCCCCCGAGGCCAACGACGACGACGGAGACTCGCTGACCTATGACGTGCGCTGGGAGCTCGACGGGTCCAGCTGGAGCGGCAGCACCGCAACCACCACGTGGCCCGGAGACACCATCGACGCCACCTCTACAGCCCTCGACGACACCTGGCAGTGCTTTGTGGTCGCCAACGACGGCGAAGAGGATGGCCCCGAGGCCGCATCGGACACGGCCGCAGTCAGCCAGACTTACGACATCCCGCTCGCCGACGTGCTCAACCTCGACAGCGACTGCGGCAGCCGTCCATACACCTGCACCGGCCAGGTCGGATTCCGGTGGACCGACACCACCGGCAACCCGGCGACCAAGGTCACCATCGAGATGCACACGGGCATCAACTGCCTGAACCCGGGCGCCCGCAGCGCGATGCTGAATGGCCTGCCCGCAGGCAGCTTCACGCTGAACAACGGGGACTGCTACTGCGGCGGCATCAAGGGCATCGACACCTTCGAGCTGACCGACATCAGCGGCTACAACCCCTCGGGCCTCAACCAGTTCGTGTTCAACCCCGAGACCTGCCTGGGCGTCGATCCCAATCCGGCCTGGGGCGCCGATGTCTATGCCCGGGTCATCATCGAATACTAGGCGTCGACGTCCATGTCGAGCTCACGCCGCTGGCCTTCGACGACCGCGTGCCATCGCTCCCCATAGCGCCGCACAAGCACGCCGGTCGGCACCCACAGCCCAAGCGCCAAGTGCACCAACCACGGGCGAATCAGATCGGGCACAAACCAGGCGCCCGACACGGTGTCGAACAGCGCCACAGCCGAGGTGAACAGGCACACAAGCCCCACCACAGCCGCCACACGCAGCGCCTGAGTGGCCTCTGCCTGCAGCTGCTGCAGCCGAGGTGAGCTCACGATCTAGGGCTTGGCGATGGACAGGTCGTAGCGCCCCGAGACGCCATCCCAGCCGCCGACGGCCATGTAGTAGACCTCGCCATTGACCACGTCGGCATCGACCGACTCGGCCACACCCGCAGCAGCCAGACCCGAAGCGAGGGTGTTGCCGTCGCGGTCGAGAATGAACAGGCTGTAGTCGGTGCCGGCATCAGCCCAGGACAGACCAAAGGTCCAGGTGCCCGTCGCATCGGGCCAGAACCGGTAGTAGTCGAAGTCCCCGGTGTAGCCGGTGCCGTTGTTGCCGGCGGAGTACAGGCTGCCGCACAGGGTTCCTGCGCCCACGGTTCCGAGGTTGGAGGCGTTCCAGAAGTCGTCCCCAGCCTCGCCGAAGCAGCCGTCGGGGTCGCCTTGGGAGTAGGACAAGGTCAGGTCCCAGTCGCCAGCAGTGCCGTCCCAGCCGACCACCGCCGCGTAGAACATGTGGTTGCCGTCGAGGTTGAGGGTCGCCGCCTCATCGACGCCCAAGCCGAACGCCGCCGAAGAGCCAATCTGACGGCCGCCCTCTTCATAGATGAGCAAGTCCAGGTCGGTGCCGGAGTCGCCGGTCAGCGTGAAGTCGTACTCGCCGTCGACCGTGGTCGAGAACTGGAACAGATCGAAGTCACCGGTCCAGAAGCTGCCGTCGTTTCCGGTGCTCGCCAGGGAGCCACAGACGTCGATCTGCGAATACAGCGGCCCCAGCTTCGGAGCATCGGCGAACAGGTCGCCAGTGTCGGCCCAACAGGCCGGAGCGGTGGCCGTCACAGCCATCTCCCACGGGGCGCGAGCGCCTTCCCACAGGGACACGCGAATCAGGTACTCGGTGCCGC
>CAYYHT010000154.1:0-12432 GCA_964471355.1 uncultured Enterobacteriaceae bacterium | reverse complement strand
CTCGCGCGGCGGGCGCGCCTCGGGCTTGCCCGTACCGATGAGAATCAATCCGACAGCAAAGATGACCACCATCAGGAACAGGGCCGCAACGGCCACCATGCCCCCGAAGGCCATGGGCACAAGGCTGGACATGGCCGTCTGCTGGCGGGGGGCCGGAGTGGACTGCCGAACGGTGCGACGTCGCTGTGGCGGCTGCGAAACGTCTGGCGGGTTGTCCCAATCGGCCTCGGTCGCAGCGCCGCCGCCGGCACGGGTGGAGTTGCCCACCACGAAACGGAACTCGGTGTTGCCGATGCGCACGCGGTCGCCGTCGGTGAGCGTGGTCTCGCGAATGCGATTGCCGTTGAGGTAGGTGCCGTTCGCGCTGCCCATGTCGCGCAGGATGTACCGGTCGTCCTGCGGGAAAATCGAGCAGTGGTGCCGAGAAGAAGCCGGGTCGGCAATGATGATGTCGCGGGTCTCGCTGCGGCCCATCGTGACGCCACGGGCGCCGATCGGGTAGGTGCTGCGCGCCAACGCATTGCCCGAGAGTACGTCGAGGCGGGCACCGGCCTCGTTGGCGTCGAGGGTGCCATCTGGGGAGGCGCCGCCCTTGATGCGCATGCGCAGGACGAACGGGTCGATAATGACCTCGTCGCCGTCGGTGATCACCTGAGATTCGACTCGGCGACCTCGGTAGTAGGTGCCGTTGCCGCTGCCCATGTCCTCGATGCGGACGCTGTCACGGCTGAGCACAAAGCGTGCATGGCGGCGCGATACGCCGACGTCTGCGAGGATTACGTCGTTGTCCTCGGCGCGGCCCATACGCGTCGTGCCTTCGCGCAGGCGAATCACGCGGTCGGGATGACCGGGCTGCCGAATGATGAGCTCACAGGACTCGATCACTCCACTGGCACCGGGGACGGACGTAGACAGGCCCATGCGGCTAGAGCACCCCCATCATGAGAACGGCCACCACCAGCTTCCGGTGGCCCCCTCTTCGGTGGTGTCGGCGATTGCCGCTTTGACCTCAGGCGGCACTTCTTGAGTCAACGTGACGTCCTCTTCGCGCCATTGTACAGCGAACACGTGTTCGGCAATCGCAATCTCATCGCCGACTTTCAACGCCCGGTGATCGGTGACCCGCGCACCGTTCACGAAGATTCCGTTGCGCGAGCCGGCATCTTGTAGCCACAGCTGACCCGCGTCCAGCAACAGACGGGCATGAAAACGGGACACGCCGTCTTCGTCTAGGCGAATGGAGTTCTCTTCGGATCGACCGATATCGAGGCCACCCTCGGGCACCTCGAACTGCTTTCCAGTCAGCGATCCCGCCGTACAGACCAGAATGGGAACATCCGCCAAGTAAGAACACCCTCCGCGGCGGCAAGTCTACCGCAACCAGCCCTTGTTGAGTGCATCGAAGACCTGCCGTGGATCCGGTCGCGCGTCGCTCACCGCTTGAAACGCCAGCACGGCCTGACAAACGAGCATCATCAGCCCATCTTGAGTCTTCAGTTGGCGGTCGCGATGCAGCTGCAGCAGTGGCGGCCGGTCATCCCAATAGTTCAGGTCGGACCACACGGCATCACTCGACAAAATCGTAGGATCAAAGCCGTTAATCAAACCGCGCGCGCCGCCGCCCGTGCAGTTGACCACCAGATCGGCCTTCGCCGCGCGACGCGCGTAGGAGTCGGCAGTCAGCGAGCCGTGCGCAAGCGCTCTGCCCGCTGAACCCAGCGCCGCGCGCAGATCCACAACGGCTTGATGCGCGCGCTCCGCAGTCCGATTGAGCAGAACAACCTCGGCCGCCCCGCTGTATGCCAGCTCGGCTGCCACGGCGCGCGCCGCTCCGCCCGCGCCCAGAATCACCGTTCGCCGGTCTTTCACGATCAGCCCATGCTCGAGCGAGAGGCTGAGCATGAAGCCCCCACCGTCGGTGTTGTCGCCTAGCAGCCGCCCATCGACACACCGCACGAAGTTCACCGCGCCGGCGCGCCGTGCCGCATCGGACAGTTCGTCGAGGTACGGCAGAATCGCGGTCTTGTGCGGAATCGTGAGGTTCACCGCAGCAAGTCCGAGGGTGCGAATGCTGGTGGCGAGCGCCGCCCCGCCCGCGTCTGGGGGAGCCGGGAGCGCGACATAGACCGCGTCCATCTGGTGCTCGACAAACAAGTGATTCCAGATCGACGGAGACAGGGAGTGTGCGATTGGCTGACCGATGAGGCCAAACACCGCGGTGCGGCCTGTGGGTGTCACCCCTGCTCCAACAGGGCGATCGCGGCCTGCCGATCTTCGTTGAGCTGAACGACCAACGAGTCCACACCGTCAAAGGTTCGCTCGTCCCGCAGCCGGCCCAAGAAGGCCACGCGCAAGACCCGTCCATACAGATCGCCCGAGAAGCCGAACAGGTGAACCTCGAGCAGTGTCTTTCCCCCACCAAAGGTCGGGCGCACACCGACGTTGGCCATGCCGTCGACCAGCTCGCCATCGAGCTCGACACGGACCGCGTACACACCAGCCCCGGGCAGCAGCGGCGTGTCTGGATGCACATTCGCTGTCGGAAAGCCGATAGTCCGGCCGCGCTTGTCTCCCGGAACGACGGTGCCGACCACCTGGTGGGGCCGCCCGAGCAGTACGCCGGCCAGATCCACCGATCCCGCGGCAACGGCCTCTCGAATGCGCGATGAGGAGACGACCCCTCCTCCCAATTCTTGGGCTTCGATCTGCTCGACAGCCACGTCCATCAGTTCACGCAGAGCGACCGCCGTGCCGGCCCGGCCCTGGCCAAAGCGAAAGTCCCAGCCCACGATGACCGCGGACGCTCCGAGCCTGCTGCCGAGCACTTCCTGGGCAAACCAGCTCGGGCTGCGTCGGGACAGCTCCATGGTGAAGGGCTCAACCACGACATGGTCGATGCCGACCCGCCCCAGGGACGCGATCCGATCATCGAGGGTCTGGATGCGACTGATCGGATTTCCAGGGCGCAGCACGTCGCGAGGAGCGGGATGAAAGGTGAAGGCACAGGCCGGGACGCCCAAGGTGCGCGCCAGCTGAACCGCGCGACCAAGCAGCACGCGATGACCCAGGTGCACACCATCGAAGTTGCCGATGGTCACCACCGGACGTGGGGGCGGAGATGGGTAGGCGGCGGAGCCCTGGTAGACCTTCGGCATGGAGGTGGAGGGTACCAGTCAGTCCTTGCCCAACAGCTCCTTCTTTAGGCGCTCGAGCTCTGCCCGTGCCTTGGCCTCTTTGTCTTCGGCGGTCGGAGCGGATTTTGGCGCAGACGGCTCGGCGTCGCCATCTGCGACCTGGGTGGAGCGGGCCGCGGCTTCAATCGATGCGGCAATCGCGTCGGCGTCGGCACTGTCCGGGCGCACGTCTTTGCGGCCCGTGCGGGATTCCTGAGCGTTCTCGAGGTCTTCTTCTAGGCTGCCCATAAAGCGGTCACCCGCGGCGTCTACCGCGGACTTGGTCTGTTTCCAGGCCTGATCTGCAGCACCCTTGGCCGCAGCGGTGGCGGCCTGCTTGGCGGCTTCGTCCCGCGAGCGCGTGAATGTCCTTTTCAGTTCGTCCCATAGACCCATGACGACATCGTAAGCACCAAGAGCCGGATAGTCTGTACAAGATGATGCTTCTGTCGCTGCTGGTGGGCGTGGCCTTGGCCCAACAACCCGCTCCCCCGACCGAGCCGGTTGCGCCTCGGGCACCGGAGTTCGACGCGGTGCGCTCGGCGCCTGGTGTGGCGCAGTTCTATGCGGACCTCGACGCCGCAGCTCTGCGGCTTCGCGAGGCGCACCCCGCGGTTCGGGGACAGCTCGTCGCCACCCGAGGCTTGGTCTTGCAGTTCTCGCGGGACGGCATGACGACCGAGCCCGAAGAGCTCGCCAAGATGTACAAAGCGTCGTGCGAAACCTATCGCCCTGCCTGCACCGCGCACCGCTGGATCGACCCACGCGCTGCGGCGCGGGAGCTCGGAGAACGATGCGAGCGGCGCGATGGACTGGGCTGTCTGGCGCTGGGCTGGGCCACCGACGACCCGGCCTTCTTTCAACTCGCCTGCGACGCGGGTCTGGCACGAGGGTGTTGGGAGGTGGCGGCTCCCGAAGCCGACGGCCCGCTAGGTGCCGATTCAAGCCTGCTCGAGCCCGCTTGCTTGGAGGGCTGGCCGCTGGCCTGTCGAGCCTGGGGTCGCAACGCCGAGACCGACTTTCTCGAACCCAAGCCCGGCTTGGCAGCGGTGCTGTACCGCACGGCCTGTGATCTCTTCGACGCGCGGGCCTGTACGGAACTGGGGCGCCTGTACGAAACCGGCTCTGGCCTAGAGGTCGCGCCCATCACCGCGGGAGGGCTGTACTCCGTGGCCTGCACCGCCGGAGACGGGGCAGGCTGCCTGGCCATGGGCAAGTTGTATGAGCTGGGCAAGGGCACGGCGCTGTCGGTCCCCGAGGCGACGCGCCACTACTCGCTCGCGTGCGAAGCGGGCAACGGAGAGGGATGCCTGAGGGTCGGCGGACTGGCGGCCGAGACGGGGAACGCCGGAGAGGCCATCACCGCCTGGAACCGCGGCTGTGCCGCTGGCGACGCCACAAGCTGTCTGCGCTTGGCCACCCTGTACGACCCGCAGAGCAACGGCATGCCCAACCCGTTTCTGCATGCTGAGGCACTCGCCGGAGCCTGCCGGAGCGGCTTGCTGAGCGTGTGCATCGATGTTGGGCGGCGCTATCTATACGGCCAATGGATCCGAGTCGAGCCACAGACCGCGGTCGAGCTTTTCGAGGTCGCTTGCCACCAGGGCGAGGTCAAGGGCTGCTACTCCTCGGCCAATGTGGTGGTGCACGGTCGGGCGCCAGAACACGACTCGGACAAGCTGCTGGCCTCGCTCGACCGCAGCTGCGACCTGGGCACGCCCAAGAGCTGCAAGATCCGGGACAAGGTGATCAAGGCCCTGGCCGAGCAAGAGGCCGAGCAACAAACCAAGGCCGAGCTTGAGGCGGCCGAGGCTGAAGTCAATCCCGTCGAGTAGCTAGCGCAACACGCGCGTCAGCACCGCAAAGCCCACCGCCGCGGCCAAGCCATACAGGCCAATGGACAGCGGCAGCTCTAGGCCAAAACCCAGGCGGCCGCAGGTCCAGCTCTCGGCGTACAGCGGGAACAACAGCGCCTGCAGGGCCTCGATACCCGGCACCCATCGCAGCGCTCCAAGCATCAGCGGGCCAATGAATAGCCCCACCACCATGCCGATGTTGACGCCCCAAGCCATCCGGGACGGATGAATGCGCACGGCGACGACCAAGCACCACACCGTCAGAGCACTCCACACGGTCAGCCACCACAGTCCGGTCGCGAACCCGCGCGCGAACCAACTCTGGGTCACGAGCAACATCTCGAAGGGCGGGTGGGTGTGGAACTCGCCCCAGCCCATGCTCTGGTACCGCTCCCACGCCGGTACAGGCAGCGCAATCAAGCAGATCAGTCCGGGCACCAGCATGGGCAGCGAGCGCACCCCAACCCCAACCACCTTGCCCAGAGCAATCCGCCAGCCCGGCAGCGTGGTGATCTGCAGCAGCTCCAGCTGGCCGCGAGTCCGTTCGTCCAGCATGGACCCCGTGGATGCGACAACCGCAAACAACATGGCGCCCATGGCGCTGAACCCGCTCAGCGAGGTCCACAGATCCGTGGTGCGGGTATTGCCCCACAGAAGCGTGGCAGCGAGCAGACCCCACATGCCCAGCACACCCAGCTGCATGAGCAGCGACGGGCCGTGGGATCGGGTCATCACCGAGCGCCACACCACCCCGCGCCCCCACACCGGACGGCCTGGATTCGGCCGGTCCAGCTTCGCCGCCACCCGCCGCTGGCTGGCCTGCAGCAGCTGCATGGCCACGTGCAGCAGTGTGCCTGTCCATGTCCACAGCGCCGCCGAGGCCCACAGAACGGGAGCCGCCAGCGACGTCCAATTCGGAAGGGCCACCTCGGACACCGCGACGGCGGCGGGAATGGCGCCCAGCAGAACGACGAGTCCCCCGACGACGTTGAGCAGGGCCAATCGGTGCAGGGCCGTGTGCTCTCGGCTGCCCACCCAGGCCCCCTCACTGGCCGCCATTCGAAAGGCGGGTGCCCCGATGATGCCCACGGTCAGCAACGTGGGCAGGTAGCTAAGAATGGGCACGAGTCCATTCGCGTCGTCTTGGAGAATCGCAAACAGGGGCGAGAACCACGCCAGGAGCTCGTCGAGCTCGATCCCGGGCGCGTTGCCCGAGCACAGACCGGCAAACATCAGGGGCAGCACCGCAAAGGCGCCAAATCCCCAGATCATGCACACCAGTACAGGCCCCAGCACCGTCCGCGAGAACAGCGCCGTGAAGGCACCGATGGCGCCGAACACCACTGCGGTCACCAAGGTCATGGCGATGGCATTGACGATCTCGAACTGCGACACCCCGCCCATGCCCATCACCATCGCCAGGACCGGGGCCGAGCCCATCACGACCGTGAGCAGAACCAGCAGGCGGGCCGCAACCTTGCCCCACAGGATCTGGCTGGGGCTCAGGCGCGACAGGGCCAGCAGCTCGAGGGTCTCGTCATCGCGCTCTTCGATCACCCCGCCGGCGGTCAATACAGGGGCCAGTACGGCGACCATGGCGTACTGAACGCCGACGTAGGCATAGAAGCTGCCTCGACCATAGGCGGCGTACTGACTGGGGTCCGGGTCGTCGATGATCAGGGCGAACCAGATCGACGCCACCACGCACAGCAGCGCGAACGACACACCGACGCGCAACACCCAGGTCTGCTTGCGGCGGCTAAAGCGGTACGCCTCGCGCAACAGCACGATTCCGCGGGCGGCTCGTTGGATGGGGGGCCGACTCACACCTACTCCATCGTGCCCCAGCGCCGCAGCCGGGCTGTGAGCAGCGCAAACAGGGCTAGTGCCAGTGTCGCTTGGGTCGCGGTGGAGGCCACAAAGGTCGGAGACACCCCGCACATGGGGTTGCCAAAGCCCTGGCGACTCCAGGGGTGCCAGAACTCGCGAAGCTGCACCCAGATCTCAATGCCAAAGAAGGCCCTCTCGAGGAAAATCGGCAGTGCCAAGAACGCCACGCCCAAGCCAATGTTCACCACCCACGCCATGCGCATCGGACGCACACGCAGCGCCACGACCATGCTCGCGAGCACCAGCATGACCCAGGCCGTTGCTGTCCAAGCGACCATCCAGGCCACCTTGGCAGCGGGCATGCCCCGGGTGACGAAGTGGTCGCCGCAGTAGGCGTAGGGGTCCCAGGTCAGCGTGGTCCACCGATAGGCCTCGTCCCAGTACTGGCCGATGCCCACGAGCAACAACGCCGCCGCAGGAACCAGCAGCGGCAGGCCCTGACCCAACACGGCGACGAGCTTGCCCCAGATGATTCGCCACGGCTGCATGGTGGTGGTCAGCAACACCGGAAGCGCGCCAGAGCGGCGCTCCTCGACCATGGTCGCCGTCGCCGCCAGCACCGTCACAATGCCCGAAGCAATGACCCCCATGGCCCCGAGCACCATGTTGATCTCCTCATCTCCCGCACCTTCACAGGACCAAGCGACAGAGAGGAAGAGGGTGAACATCACCAACCCGGCGCGGGACCACAAGCGAGCGGCCCCGTGGGCCCGCGTAAACAGCTCCCTCCACGCAACAGGATTGCCCCAGACGGTGCCGTCGCGGCTCTGCAACGAGGCGCGAAGCCTCTCGACCGGACCTCGCCACGTGCGCTCGGCCATGGCCTCATCGACCATGCGCGCGGACTCTTCTCGGGCCGAGATGGCGCGGTGCACCGAGCGCACAGCGTTCAAGTACAGGCCCGTGCCCGCATAGAGGAAGCCGGCGCTCCACAGCCAGGCCATGGCCACCGAGCCCTCCACGCTGGGCCAGCCGCCGTTGACGCAGGCCCAGACAAAGGGAAAGGCGACGACGAGGCCAAAGATGGTGACCGAGACGTGGGTCTTGAACCGCTCAATGGCCCACACGTCTCGGGACAGCAGCTCCTCGCCATAGTGCTCGGAGGTTGTCGTGCGGATGCGGAACACCGGGACACTCAGCCACGCAACCATCACGACAATCGGGACAAAGGCGACCGCCGGCATGAGCCCGAACCATGACTCTGCCATCGGCCCAAAGGCCGGGGACAAGTCCCAAGGACGGGTGACGATAGGCAGGTCATCGGTCAGCAGGGCGTAGGGAATCAAGGGCCCGATGAAGGCCAGCCCCGCATAGATCCACGCGACAATCGCCGCTGTCAGCGCATTCTTGGCATACAGGGCCGTATGTCCGCCGATCACTCCCAACACCAGGACGATGACGCCGGTGTTGACGGTCGTCGACACGATCTCGACGGTGCTCACACCACCCAGGCTCATCACGGCCGCCAGAACCGGCAGCCCAGCCAGCACGATGGTCAGCATGACGATGAGCCGAGACAGCACCTTTCCGTACAGAATCTGCGGCGTCGACAGGCGGGTCAGTGCCAGCAACTCCAGAGTGCCGTCCTGCTTTTCCTCGACCACACCTAGGGCCACTAGGATGGGCGCCAGAACGATGGCCAGACCGATCTGAAGCGCCGCATAGCCCTCGAACATCTCGCGGCCCCACTCGCCCGCCCGACTGATGTCGAAGTCCTGCCCAAGCATGCGGCTCCAGGTCCAGATCACCATGGCTAGCAGGACGGCGGTGACCCCGACCCGTATGGCATAGGTCTGCCATCGCCGCGCACTCCGAACCGCCTCGCGCAGGAGGACAGTGGAGGCGGCTGCGTTCACTGCACGAGTCCCTTCGTCAGGGTCATGAACACCTGTTCCAGGGTGGGGTCTTGGCGCTCGAGGTAGCGCACGCCGATCTCGCGTCCGATCAAGTGCGCGTTGAGCTTGGCCAAGTCGAGCTCGGCGCCCAGGGTCACTTTGACGTAGCCGGCCTCGTCGTCGTAGGCGGCATCGGCAACCGACGGAATCTCGCGCA
Organism: uncultured Enterobacteriaceae bacterium; assembly: GCA_964471355.1. Taxonomy (GTDB): domain Bacteria; phylum Myxococcota_A; class UBA796; order UBA796; genus CAYYHT01. Next base: position 3,461 of record CAYYHT010000154.1, on the reverse strand, counting down.
GCACGACACAGGCACGTGAATCATCGGTGGTGCGCAGCCAGACCTCGGTGTGGTCGCGGGCGCTGGCCATGATCTCGTCGATGCTTCCCTGGGCCACCAGCTCGCCCTGTTCGAGGATGGCGACGCGGTTGCAGACCTCGGCGAGCTCGCTCAGGATGTGGCTCGAGAGCAGGATGGTCTTGCCCATGCGCTGCAGCTCGCGCAGGATCTCGCGAATCTCGATGCGCGCCCGTGGATCGAGTCCACTCGCGGGCTCGTCGAGCACCAACACCTTGGGATCGTGCACCAAGGTGCGAGCCAGGCCCAGACGCTGCTGCATGCCCCGAGACAGCGTATCGATGAGCGAGTCCTTCTTGTAGTCGAGGTCGACCAGCTCCATCAGACCGGCCACCAAGCCAGGCCTCTCCTTGCCCGGAATGCCGTAGGCGGCGGCAAAGAAGTGCAGGTATTCCGTGACGGTCATGTCGCGATAAACGCCGAACGAATCGGGCATATAGCCGAGAATTCCGCGGATCTCCTCTTTCTTCTCCCACACCGACAAGCCGTTCACATAGGCCTCGCCCGACGTCGGCTCGAGCAGCGTCGTCAAGATGCGAATGGTCGTGGTCTTGCCCGCCCCATTCGGTCCGATGAAGCCGAACAGATCGCCCTCGTGCACATGCAGGTCGATGCCCCGCAGTGCTTGGGTTCCGCCGTAGGCCTTGGTCAGTCCAACTGTTCGCAGCATCAGAATTCTCCGTCGAATACGGTCTGCATGGCAGAGGTGTAGGAACCCGCGTCATGGGCATCGAGCTCGGTTGGCAGTGCGAACGGGGCCCGCACCAACGAGATGGCCTCGGACTCGGGGGCCAAGCCCTCGATGTCCAACTGTTCAATGGGATTGCGCACCACGCCGAGCACCACGCCCCAGCCCGAGATGTCGAGGTGCCCACGCCCAGCGTCTGGATAGCGCAGCAGGTGCCGAACAACGGCCTCGCCTTGGTCGGCGGTGGTCGGAAGCCCATAGCCCTCGTCGACTCCCCATTTGAGCTGACGGGTCTCGCCGGCAACCAGGGTGCCAATGCGAATGGTGGCGCTGCCCATGCGCAGCTCGGCGTCTTCGAGGTCCCACGGCAGGGTACTGTGGACCATTGGACCGCCGTTGCCCTTGGTGACCTCGATGCGGCCCTTGCCCGGTCCGACCCATCGACTATTGGCGTAGCCCAAGGTCCAGGTCTCGGCGCGGTACACCAGCTCTCCAGGTCCTTCTTGGGCGGTGATGGCGGGATCGGTCATGTAGCCGGACTCTTCGAGGGGCACGACGAGCGCGTCGATCTCGCCGCCGCGAATCCGAATCTCGCTCTTTCGAGTCGTGAAGATGCCGATGAAGGTGTCCCCGCGCCACAGGTCGGTCCCGGGAAGGATGTCGACCACTTCGAGTCGCTGCACGACCGCCTGGTTGCCCTTGATGAGCGAGGTGCCCACCAGCGCCGCCGTCGAGAAGACCGCGATGGTCAACGGAAAGGTAATCCAGGTGTAAGGCTGCTTTCCGAAGGCCCGCAGGATGAAGAAGTCGAAGGGTCCAATCGCAAACAGGTAGAGCAACGAGAAGCCGATGAGCCAAGACAACGGCAGCGGGGCGACCCCGGGCATGTCCGACAAGGACTCACGAAGCTCGGCTTCCCAGCCGAAGTCGGTGTCCCATCCGCTGTACTGGTACTCATTCTGGTTGCGCCAGGGAGAGTCGTACGGATGGTCGTGCATCTTGAGCGCGTAGCCCAGGGTTGGCGCCACCTGGCTCGGATTGGCAGTACCGGCCAGCGGCCCGTTCAGCCATGCCGTGCCGACCTCGGTCTCGGGCGGCAGCCACAGAAGACGGCGCCAGAGCTGCTCGCGGGTGATCTGCTTGGAGAGCGGTGTGAGCCCTGGATTGGCAGTGATGACACTGACCGTACCCAGGCCATAGGAGCCGATCGCCCACCCCGGACGGTCATCGTCCAGGCGAACAATGGCCTGGGACCAACGACCCGAGCCCGTGCGCAGCGTACCCGTCGCGACTGGGGTCGGCGCCTGTGCCTCGACACTGGGCAGACGAGGATTCTCGACACCCCAGTGTCCACCGTCGGCACCCGTGGTCGACAGCGCCGCCACCAAGCGGGCGGTGTCTCCATCGGCCACACCCGTGAGCTCGATGGGCAGCATGTTGTGCAGCTTGGAGTTGGATACGGTCTGCCAGCGGTCCGACACCGACACAACGAGGTGGCCTCCGTCGGCCACCCAGGCCTGCAGTGCCGCCATTTGCTCGGGCGAGATGCGGCTGGGGTCGGCCTCGGGCCAGACAATCCAGTTCAGCGCCGCATAGCCCATGGAGCGCTCGGGCATGCTCGCCAGCGGAATCAGCCCGGTGCGCACCGGACGCTCGGCATCGGCCGTGGGGCGCGGAACGTTGCCAGGCACCGCCTTGGGCCAGGTCTGCTGAATGATGGGCAGGCCAAAGGTGTCGTCGCCCAGCACACCGATGGTCACGGTCTCTTCGGACACAGACTGGGTCAGGAACTCGATCTCGCGGGTCCCGGCCGGGGTGATGAGCTCGACCTTGCGCACCCGGGCATTCCAGCCGGGCCGGTAGTACAGGTCGATTTCCTTGACCGCCCCCGTCGGCAGCTGCACCTGGCGGCTGTACGGAATGTCCGTGCCTCCTTCGATGTCCCGCTCGACGATGCGCACCGTCGCGTTCATGGACGGCGCACCGTTGGCCACCTGCAACCGCAGCACGGTCCAGCTGCCCGTGCGCAACATGCCGTCCGCGAGGGGGTGAACCCGCATGAGCAGCTTGTTCTTTTTGGGCTTGAGCGGGCCAATGCCCGCGTCGCCCACGATGTTGTCGTCCTGGCCCTCAGCCGTCGGCGGCTCGCCGTCGGGAGTCTCTTGGGCGAACGCGGGGCTGGCACACAGCACCGCGATGAACAGGATGCACCACATCCGGAGTTGTCTAGGCATGCTGCAGTCCCCATTTGCGGAGCCGGACAACCGTCCAGATGAAGATGACGAGGGCCACAAAGGCAAAGCCCATGCCCGAGAGCGTGAGCTCCCACCACTGGACCGAGGGGGCCAACACAGGCATGAACAGCCGTGCTGGCCGGACGATGAACGGGAACTTCGAGAACAGAATCTCAGTCAGCGGCGGCAGCGCCACCATCACCGTCGCGATGGCCATGTTGACACCGTAGGCGGCCTTGCCATTTTGCAGTCTCAAGCTGACCATCAGCGCGATCGACAGCAGCAAGAGGTGGAACGGAATGAGCCACAAGCAGATGAACACTGCGGCCACCATCGAGTCCAGCAGCTTGCCCTCATCGAGCACCAGCTGCAGGTGCGGCACGCCGAGCGCAATCATTGGAAAGGACAGGGCCAGCATTGCAAAGCTGGGGGCCCAGACCCCGACCGCCTTGCCCCAGACGATTCGCCAGGACGGAAGTGTG
>CAYYHT010000153.1:7342-12506 GCA_964471355.1 uncultured Enterobacteriaceae bacterium | reverse complement strand
AACCCAGGCGTCGACCTGGGCCTGTTCGGCTGGACCCCAAGCTCGGTCAACGCCCTGGTGGCCAGCGGACCGCTCTACATCGGCGACACCCAAGTCCTGTCCTCTACAGCGGCCCTGGTCGCGCTACTGTACTTCGTCGCCGTCATGGGCAAGTCCGCACAGTTCCCGCTGCACATCTGGCTGCCCGACGCGATGGAGGGACCGACTCCGGTCTCGGCGCTGCTGCACGCCGCCACCATGGTCGCCGCCGGCGTCTACCTGATCGTGCGCGCCTACCCCATCTTCGAGGCCGCTCCCGACATCCTCATCCTCATGGCCTGCGTCGGCGGCTTCACAGCCCTGTTCGCCGCCTGCATTGCGATGGTGCAGACCGACATCAAGAAGGTGCTCGCCTACAGCACGTGCAGCCAGCTTGGCTACATGGTCGCGGCTCTGGGTGCCGGCAGCCTCATGGGTGGCTTCTTCCACCTCACCACCCACGCCATGTTCAAGGCGCTGCTCTTCCTGGCTGCGGGCTCGGTCATCCACGCTGTGCACAGCAACGAGATGAAGGACATGGGCGGCCTGTGGAACCGCATGAAGCTCACGACCATCGTGTTCATCATCGGCTCGCTGGCACTCGCTGGATTGCCCTTCCTGGCCGGCTTCTACAGCAAGGACCTGATTCTCGAGTCGCTGTACCACGCCGCATCGGGCGGAGAGCACGGCGGTGGCAACCCCATCTTCTGGTTCCCATTCGTCTGCTGCACCGCGGCTGCTGGCCTGACCGCCTACTACATGGGCCGAGTCATTCTGATCACCTTCTTTGGCGAAGAGTCCGAGAAGGCGAGCCATGCTCACGAGCACGGACCGGCCATGAGCGCACCTCTGGTACTCCTCGCTGCCCTGGCTGTCTCCATCGGCTGGAGCGGCGGACAGCTTGCGACGCTATACGGCGACCACCACTACCACTTCGCCTTCGCGCACTTCTCGCCGGTCGGCATTCTGGCCACGACGCTGGCCATCAGCGGTCTGATCGCCGCTTATGTGCTGCACAACGGGCGCACGAACGCCGCCGACCCGACCGCTCCCATCGGCCCTCTGGCGCCGTTGGCACGGGTGGTCGAATACGGCGCTGTGGACCGCGCATTCCTGGCCATCTACAAGCAGGGCATGCTGGTGTTCTCGGCGGGCCTCGCATGGTTTGACCGCTTCATCATCGACGGTGCCATGAACGCAGTCGGCGCAGGCGCCCTGATCGGCGGCCAGAAGATCCGCGGCATGCAGTCCGGCAACGTCGCTGACTATGTCTCGGCTGTCGTCACGGTCGCCATCGCGCTGGCGGCTTGGTCGCAGATCTGGCACATGACCGGCGGAGGTGCCCTGTGAGCCCCATATTGCGGCACCCATCCCCCAAGCTGGCCGCGGGGACCCGTCCGGTCGCAAGCTCCCTTCCCCCCACGGCCAGGGATGGGATGCCTTGATCTCCGGAACCTTCCCAGTCCTCACAGCCATCGTGCTGGCGCCCATGATCGCCGCGCTGATCCTGCTGTTCATCCCCGATGAGTACAAGCAGCTCACACGCTACATCGCCCTTGCAGGCGCCGCTTCCAGCTTTGGCTTGGCCATCTGGATCGCCAAGATGGTGCTGGCGCTCGGACCGGCCAAGTTCAACCTCATCGAGCGCTACGAGATCGTGCCTAGCCTGGGCATCGAGTACATCGTTGCCTGTGATGGCTGGAGCGCCGCTCTGCTGCTGCTCACCGGCGTCATCGTGTTTGCCGGGGTGTGCGCAAGCTGGGGCCTCGAAGACCGACCGCGCGAGTTCTTCATCTACCTGTTGCTGCTCACGGGCGGCGTCTACGGCGTGTTCGTCAGCCAAGACCTGTTCGTCTTCTTCCTGTTCTACGAGATCGCCGTCCTGCCGATGTACCTGCTCATCGGCATCTGGGGCAGCTCCGGTGGTGCTGTGGACGGCGTCGGACCGTTCGGTTGGGCCTTCCGCATGCTCGACATGGGCGGCAAAGAGTACGCGGCCATGAAGCTCACGCTCATGCTGCTCGTGGGCTCGGCGTTCATCCTGGCGGCCATGATGGCCATGTACTGGGACCTCGAGAAGACCGGCGTCGCGACCTTCAACATGTGGGTCATGCAGGGCCACGAGTTCCCCCGCACCCTGCAGCTGGTGGCCTTCCCGCTGCTGTGGATTGGATTTGGCACCCTGGGCGGCCTGTGGCCCTTCCACACCTGGTCCCCCGACGGCCATGCCTCGGCGCCCACCGCAGTGTCGATGCTGCACGCCGGCGTGCTCATGAAGCTCGGTGCCTTCGGTGTCATCCGTGTCGGCATGATGCTGCTGCCCCAAGGCGCCCTCGATTGGGCGGTTGTGGTCGGCGCCGTTGCGGTCGTCAACGTCGTCTACGGCGCGTTCTGCGCCATGAATCAGAAAGACATGAAGTACGTGGTCGCCTACAGCTCGGTCAGCCACATGGGGGTCATCCTGCTGGGGGCCGCCACGCTGACCCAGAATGGCTGGAACGGCGCCATCTTCCAGATGGTGGCCCACGGCGTCATGACGGGCATGTTCTTTGCTCTCATCGGCTTGGTCTACGGCCGAACCCACGACCGCTGGGTGCCCAACATGGGCGGCTTTGCCAAGACGATGCCGTTGGCTGCTGGATTCTTTACGCTGGCGGCGATGTCCAGTCTGGGCATGCCCGGCACCGCCGGATTCGTGGCGGAGTTCCTGGTCTTCCTCGGCGCGTGGGAGGCCGGACAGGTGGTCTGGGCCATCGCTGGCGGCGTCGGAGCCTTCGTGACCGCGGTCTACGTGCTCAAGGCGGTCCGCGACATCTTCTGGGGTCCCGGCCCCCCCGAGAAGTTCAAGGACCTGCCCGACGTCACTGGCTACGAGCACATCGCCCTGTGGACCCTCGGCTTCGTCATCGTGCTGCTGGGCCTGTGGCCACGCGTCGTGCTCGACCTGATTGACCCGGCAACCACCCCGTACCTGCAGCTGATCACGGGGGTCGCCTCATGATTACAAAATTACGGCACACCTCCGGCAAGCTGGCCGCGGGGACCCGTCCGGTCGCAAGCTCCCTACCCCCCACGGCCAGGGAGGCGATGCCTTGATTACAAAATTACGGCACACCTCCGGCAAGCTGGCCGCGGGGACCCGTCCGGTCGCAAGCTCCCTACCCCCCACGGCCAGGGAGGCGATGCCTTGATTACCTACACCCCCCAGCCCATGGACTTCTTGGGTCCGCTCGCTCCGCTCGGCGTCGACTTGATCCTGGCGGTTGGTCTGGCGTTTTTGATCATCGTTGATGTGGCCCTGCCCGTCGGCGAAAAGAAGTCCCTGTCATGGGGCGCTCTGGCCGTCGTGGTCGGTGCCTTGGCCGGGACATGGCTGTTCGACATCAGCGGCACGGCCCTATCAGGCGTCTACGAAGGCGACTCACTGGCGCTGTTCATGAAGCGCCTCTTCCTGACCTCGGGAGCGCTGTCGATCCTGGCCAGCATTCCGTTCGCAGCCGAACACTACCCGCGCCGCCAGGGCGAGTTCTTTCAGCTGATGATCTGCAGCCTGCTGGGCATGACCCTTCTTGCAGGCGCCCGAGACATGCTCCTGCTCGTCGTCTGCTTCGAGCTGATGGGCATTCCCCTGTACATCTTGGCGGCCTATTCCCGCCGAGACAGCAAGAGCGTCGAGGGCGCACTCAAGCTGCTCCTCACCGGCGCCGTCAGCACGGCGATCACGCTGTTTGGGCTGTCTTTCCTATTTGGGCTGGCCCAGAGCACGCAGCTCAACGCGGTCGCAGCCTATGTGGCCCAGCATCCATCGGCGCTCGCGCTCATGGGAGGCACCCTTGCGGTGGCTGGCATGGGCTTCAAGATCGGCGTCTTCCCGTTCCACATGTGGGTGCCTGACACCTACGAGGGCGCCAAGACCCCCGTGGTGCTGTTCCTAAGTGTCGGACCCAAGGCCGCGGGCATCGTCGCCCTGGTCCAACTTCTGTACGCCGGCGACGCCACCCTGCTCAAGTCCGTCACGACCGTGCTGGTCGCCTTGGCTGCGGTCACGCTGGTCGCGGGCAACGTAGCCGCGCTCAACCAGAGCAACGTCAAGCGCATCCTGGCGTTCTCGGGTGTCGGCCACATGGGCTTTCTGCTCATGGCCATGGTCGCGGGCGGCATCGACACTCTGGGCCTGTCCAGCTTGCTGTTCTACCTAGCGGGCTACCTGTTCACGAACCTGGGCGCCTTCTTGGTCGTGCACTCCGTCGAACAGGCCGGCGGTGACGACACGGTGAGCAGCTTCGACGGCCTCGGCGAGCGCAGCGGCTTTCTGTCCCTGGCCATGCTGCTGTTCCTGCTATCCCTGGCTGGCATCCCATTCGTCGTCGGATTCTGGGCCAAGCTCTACGTATTCATTGCGGCATGGAAGGCCGGAATGGAGATCCTGGTCGTCCTCGGCGCACTATTTTCAGTGCTCGCGCTTTTCTACTACCTGCGCATCGCCCGCGCGATGTTCATGAACTCTGCCGGCGAAAAGGCTGTTGTCTTCGAGCCCGACACCCCCACGACACTGGCAATTGCTTTCTGTCTGGTGTTCGTAATTGGCATGGGAGTTCAGCCCCGTCCGTTCATCGAGGCTGCAGAGTCGGCCGCAGCGGACTATCTGGCGGGGAAGAACCTCACCTCAGCCCAAGCGTCTGAGGGTGAAGGACCCCGCACAACCTACGGACTGGCGACGCGATGAGTTTCAGCAAGGGCGAACGAGTGGTTCATGGTGGAGACGGCCTCGGCGAGGTGCAGTCGATCATGGAGTTCGAAGGCACGCGACTTCTGCGCGTGCAATTCCCGGGAGACCTCGTCTCCATGGTGCCGCTGGCCCAGGCCGGACAGCGCTTGAGGCGCCCCATGAGCACCGATCAGGCCTTGGCGCTGCTCAACGACGTGCGGGATGCCGCGCCCGATCCTCGCCACTGGCGACACCGCTACCGGTACGCAACCCAGGTCCTGGTGCAGGGTTCGGTGCGCGAACGCGCCCGTCTGCTGGGCCAGTTCTATGCCCTGCGTGCGACCCGCGGCCTGTCCTTTGCCGAAAAGAAGATGCACGACGAAACGAAGAAGATCACAAATTAGGTCTTCCTGTAGACACAAGTCCTCGCGAATTAAT
>CAYYHT010000153.1:0-7332 GCA_964471355.1 uncultured Enterobacteriaceae bacterium | reverse complement strand
CCGCACCGAGCTGGCATTCGTGCTCGAGCGCGACGCCGACGAGCTGACCAAAGAGCTCATCGACCACTTCCGTGATCACCCGCCCGAGGCCCGCGAGCCCGACGAGTTCATGACCACGCCGCCCGACGCCAACGTCAAGTTCCCCAAGCAGGACAAGGCCCCCCCGATCGAGGGTTGGCGCTACATCGGTACCTTCGCCATCACCGGACCCATCCGTCTCGGCGACCGCAGCTACCTGGTCGCCAAGAAGCCCAAGACCCGAGAGCAGAAGCTCAAGGACTGGGTTGTCATGGACATCAAGAAGGGCAACTGGCACGCCTACCAGCACGACGTCGACGGCGAAGAAGCCATCTTCGTGCTGCACCAGAAGTCCAAGCTGACCCCCGATGCCGTCTCTAGCGAGCAGCTCAAGGTCTGGATTGATGGCGGCGACATCGGAATCATCGACGAAGTGCACAAAGATCTGCCCGAAGTGGCCGAGAACCTGCGCTGGGAGATGAGTCCCGCAGGAACCGCCTTCCCGTGGGGAGCCGTGTTCTATACCGCCGTCGGTGATGGTGCCTACCGCGTCATGGTGGACGGCGGAAAGTCCGTTGGAGCCATGCGCATCCAGCTGTGAGGGCGCGTTTGCCTGTACTTCTCTGGGCGCTACTCATCAGCAGCAGCAGCCTTGCGGTACCCGTTGAGCCATCCATGGAACCCGCCGAGATCGTCGAATATGGCGATCCCGCAGGCTGGGTTGCACAGGCGCGGCACTACCCCGCCGATGGCCCGCCCATCGTGTTGGTGCACGGCATGGGCGCCAACCACTACAACTGGGACTACGACCCCGCGATCAGCCCAGTTGACGAGCTAAACGCCGCCGGCTGGGACGTGTGGATCCTCACGCTGCCAGGCGACAAGTCCTCGAAGGCAGGCCCCGACGCCCCAGTAGTGGACTTCGACGCACTTGTGCAAGTGCACCTGCCGGCCGCGGTCGCCAAGGTGCTCGAAGTGACCGGGCACGAAAAGGTGTACTGGATCGGCCACAGCATGGGCGGCATGCTGCTGTACGCGTCCGTGCGCGACCTGCCCATCGCGGCAGGTGTCGCCATCTCGTCGCCCGGCCAGTTCCACCACGCCACCAAGATGACCAAGATCGCATCCAAGGGTCAGATCGTGCCCAAAGAGCCGCCCTTCGACCAGTCCGAGCTGGTCGCCAAGGTCGCCTGGAGCGTCCCCATCAATCCCGTCGTCGGACTGGTCGGCACCCGCAAGCACCTGGACTCAGGACTTCTCGAAGGCCTCGCCAGCCACGCGCTCGATGACACCCCGGTGCATGTCACCGCCCAAGTGGCCAGCTGGGTCCACGCCGACGGCGAGATGCGCACCCAAGACGGCGAGACCCTGGTCGACTTTCACAGCAAAGTCCCGCTGCTGGCCTTCGGCGGCACCAAGGACAAGCTCGTCAGCGACGATGACGTGAAGTTCAGCTGCGAGCGCTTCGTCGACTGCACCTACGTCGAGCTCAAGGGCTACGGCCACGTGGACACCGTGTTCGGCACCACCGCCGGCACCGATGTCTATCCACAGATGCTCGAGTGGCTGAACGCCCAACGAGATGCCAAGTAGCCCACAGGCCTGATGCGGCGAACCTCGCCCTAAACGGGGGAGGCCCTCAAGTCCCATCGATTCGTAAGCAAGGCGGCGCGAACGAGGTGCGCCCTTCGGAGCCGCGAGCGCTGCCCGGAGTGTCGCACCGCCGAGCTTGCTCGGCGTCGTGCGACCCGGGCACAGCGAGACGGCGCACACTCAACGGGGGAGGCCCTCAAGTCCCATCGATTCGTAAGCAAGGCGGCGCGATGCGGCGCATCTGCGCCGATGGACGGGTGAGGACCCGAAGCCGCATCGATTCCCACGTCAGGCTTGAATGCGGCGGTGGGGTTGCAAGTGAAGCGTCGCAGAGGTGGGCGATGAGGCGATCTCGGAGGCCCGGAACGCAGGAGCGTGGCCGCGGCACGCGGCCACAGCGACGAGTACCGCGCCGCAGAGATGTCGCCGAATGCAAGCCCACCGGCGCGATGCGGCGCATCTGCGCCGATGGACGGGTGAGGACCCGAAGCCGCATCGATTCCCACGTCAGGCTTGAATGCGGCGGTGGGGTTGCAAGTGAAGCGTCGCAGAGGTGGGCGATGAGGCGATCTCGGAGGCCCGGAACGCAGGAGCGTGGCCGCGGCACGCGGCCACAGCGACGAGTACCGCGCCGCAGAGATGTCGCCGAATGCAAGCCCACCGGCGCGATGCGGCGCATCTGCGCCGATGGACGGATTCAAGAAGGACGGAGACGAATCGATTGGCGGCTTTCGCTGGGACGGGTGATGAGGCATCATGCCCGTCCCACTGGAGTGCTTATGAGCCGTGTGAATCGCATCCTTTCGGTGCTCGACGACCCCACCGCCGCTGCCCTGACCGATAGGACAGAAGACGAAGAGATGCTGCTGACCATGATGGTCCACATGTTCTTCGCCGATGGCGTCGTGGCCGATTCCGAGCTGAAAGTGCTTCAGCGACTGGTCGGTGAAAAGGACGATGGTGAGCTGCGCGCCTACCTCGGCGAGCTCGGCGGCCGTCACCTCGACTACTCCGACTTGGCCAAGCGGTTCACCGATCGCCAAGAACGCGACGACATCGTGACCCTGGCCGAGCACGGCATCTGGGGCGACAACATCGTCGAGCCCGGCGAAGTCGACATGCTCGAGTTGCTCATGGAAGCGCTGGGCGTCCAGCCCGGCTGAACGCCTTCACTGCGGCGAGCCTCCTCTCTCGTATTGCTACGGAACCGCTGCGGGCGCTACTTCGCCGCTGGGTTCGGGCTCATCGACGGGCTCGTCCACCGGTGGCTCAGGAACAGGAACCGGCGCGACCGACTCGATGCGAATCGACTTGAGCAACACGTCCTCGGTCGGGCGGCTGGCCTCGGCCGGCACCCTGGCGATCTGCTTCACCAGCTCTTGCGCCGCGGAATCGCAGGCTCCGAAGATCGTGTGCTTGCCCGTCAAGTGAGGGGTCGGAATCTCGGTGACAAAGAACTGGCTGCCGTTCGTACCCGGACCCGAGTTGGCCATCGCCAGCAGGCCCGGCCGATCGAAGCGCAACGAAGGGTGAATCTCGTCCATGAACGCGTAGCCCGGTCCTCCGGTGCCATTGCCTAGCGGGTCGCCCACCTGCACCATGAACTCGGGAATCACCCGGTGAAAGACGATGTCAGTGTACAGCGCCCCGGTGCCGGGCTGACCGGTGTTCGGATCCGTCCAGGGCAGCGTGCCGGTGGCCAATCCAACAAAGTTCGACACCGTGATGGGCGCCTGCTCGACGAATAGCTCGCAGCGCAGGGTGCCCATCGTGGTCTCCAGATTGGCGACCAGCGCATGTCCGGGCTCGCCTCCGAGCGCGGTGTAGAACGCCGCGGTCTTGTCGTCAGCCTCGAGAATCGCCTCACGCCCGACGAGCGGCATGCCAGGCTCGGCCGCCGCCGCCGCGACGTACGCGCCGACGTCGCCTCGCTGGTAGTGAATCTGCATCAGGAACGCATCGACGGGAAGGTCACCGGTGCGCGCGACCTTGAAGGCCTCCATCGCGCCTTCCATGTCCCCGGCGTCCAGGCGCACCATCGCCACCAACCAGGCAGCACCGGGGTGCTCTGGGAACTTGGCAAACACCGCGTCGAGCACCGCAGCAATGCTGTCGGGGTCGACGGTGCCGGCCAGACTCGCGTGCAGCAGGGCCGCGTTGGCATCTTCGGGGTCGGCCTCGGTGGAGCGCTTGGCCAGCATGACCGCGTCTTCGAGGTTGCCGAGAGCGGCATTGTTCAGGCTCGCGGCCATCAGCAGGCAGCCGTCGTCTGGATAGTCGATGACCAGCTTTTCGTGCAACACCGCGGCTTCTTCGACCTGGCCCATCAACATCATGGTCGACGCCTTGAGCGCGTCGACACCGGGATGGGTGTCGGTGACCTGAGCCAGAGCCGTGAGCGCATAGTTGAAGCGTCCCTGCTCCAGGAAGGTCACCGAGCGTTCGACGTGCTCGAGGTCTTTGGCCTTGAGCGGCTTCTCGGCGGGAATGCGCGAGATGCACAGGTCCTGAAAAGGCACCTGGGCCAGGGTCAGGCGAATCGGCTCGGAGTCAGCGGTCGGCAGCTCGGGCGAGCCAGACTTCGGACAGCCAGCGAGCAAGAGCAGGGAAGGAATCAGGAAGGTACGCATACCGGCGCTGCTATCGGGTCACAGCTTCGGTGGACAGCCCCATCCGTCGTACCAACCCTCGCACTCCTCGGCCATCTTGGTCACGGACATGGTCACAGTGTGGATGTGTTCGAGGTTTGCGGTGTCCTTGCGCGTCGCTTTGACCGAGTGCTTCCACTCGCCTTCTTCTTCATCGGTGTTGATGGTCGTGAAGCCGGCTTCCTTGGCAGAGCTCACAAAGGCCTGCCGCTGCTGGGTCGTGCGAAACATCACAAAGTGGTCGATGGCGCGGGTCTTTGTGCCGTCATCTCCGGCGCCGGCAAGCGCCTGCACCACGTTTCGGTCCCCCATCCAGCGTCGACGCTCGGCCGAAGGAATGAGGAACTGCGTGTAGTAGTTCCACTCGGGGTCGTCCTGGGAGACGGTGGAGTGGTCCCGTCCCTGCTCCTCAAGAATGCCCGAAGCGGCGGCTTCGGCGTCGACATCGGCGGGTCCATAGAAGGACAAGTGCCACTGGCTGCCGGTGCGTGCGCGTCCGACGAAGTAGCAACCGAGTGCCTCTACGCCCGCGTGCAGCGCGGCCTCGACCGCTTCGAAGCCATCTGCTTCCCCTTGGTCTCCGAGCCCGTTTTCGCCAGGGGCCTCCATGTCGACAAAGACCATGGTCAGCTTCGAGAAGCCCTCCATGGGGGCGTATCCGTCAAATGAGAAGTCGAGCATGATGGACGCTGGCGCCCCATCGACTGTCTGAAAATAGAAATCCCACTGATCTTCGGCGACTTGCTCTTCGGCGCTCTCGGCGCCCTCTGAGACTTCTTCGTCGGACATGCGGCCTCCAGGTGCGCCTGTTCTACCATTGGCAGCAATGTCGGATGTCCTGCTCCTCTCAGACGAACGCATGCTCGATCACGTTGCCCATGAGCAGCACGTCGAGAGGCCTGCGCGATTGGCCGCCGTGCTCGATGCGCTGCATGGCACGCCGATCGGCGGGGTGCGCTGGGCCAAGCCAACGCCTGTGGACCCCGAACGCCTAGCCGCCGTGCATACACCTGCGCACCTCGCGCGTTTGGACGCTGTAGCGGGAATACATGCTCAGCTCGACCCCGACACCGCCGTCAGCCCGGGCTCGATTCCCGCCGCTCACTTGGCTGCTGGTGCGGCGGTTCAAGCCGTCGACGCAGTCCTCGGCGACACAGACGCAGCGTTTGCCTTGGTGCGTCCGCCCGGCCACCACGCCGAATCAAACCGCGCCATGGGCTTTTGCCTGTACAACAACGTCGCCATCGCCGCCGAACATGCGCGTCGGCAGGGCATCGAGCGCGTGTTGATTATCGACTGGGACGTGCACCACGGCAACGGCACCCAGCACCACTTCGAAGATCGGTCCGACGTGCTCTTCTTCAGCACTCACCGCTACCCCTTCTATCCGGGGACCGGCGCCGCACACGAGGTCGGAACCGGTGAGGGCCGCGGCTTCACGGTGAACGCCCCCATGTTCGCGGGCATGACCGACGGGGATTTCGCAGCGATCTTCCGCGAGATTCTCGTCCCGGTAGCCCACGCCTACAAACCCCAGCTGGTGCTGGTTTCAGCCGGTTTTGACGCCCACATCGACGACCCCCTCGGAGACCAGCGAGTGACCGAAGAGGGCTTTGCGCACCTGTGCGGCGTCGCCCAACAGATCGCCAAGGCGCACGCCGACGATCGCCTCGTCCTGCTGATGGAAGGGGGGTATGACCTGGCCGCATTGTCTCGAAGTACTGTGGCCTGCACCCGCGTTCTTGCCGGTTCCACACCCCCCGTGGTCGGGGCCGCGACAGAAGGTGGCAATCGTCTCGTGGACGGACTGCGCACAATCCAGTCACAGTACTGGGAACCGCTGCGGAACATCGGGCTCTAAACCAACGTCCCTCAGCGCGGAGGTGAGCGTGGACCACCGCGACGAACTGGATTTAATCTTCCGGTCTGTCGAAGAACCAGGTTCCGTCGGTCTCGAGACTCGTCTCAGCGGCCCACGGGTCGAGCTTGGTGAACACGCACAGGTCACTGCCTACAACCCGTTTGCTGTGGTCATCGCGCCCAGCCCGAACGGCATCGTTCGCGTCGCCGCCGCCGGCCATGTCGACTGGACGCGGGTCGAGCCCATCCAGACCTCCACCGTATTGCTGCCTGGGTTCCTGGCCAAGCTCGGCTCCCCGATCTCAGGCGAGGTCGTCCAATTCGTCGGCTGCCGCCGCAGCGATGGCGCCCGAGTAGGCACCGCACAAACCCGCCTGACTCGCCCATCCCGGGTCAAGCGCCCCCAGAACGTCTACCTGATGAGCGCTGGCGCCGGACTGGCGATCACCGGTGCCATGGTGGCGGGTCTGCTGTCTGTCATGGCGCTGCAGTACTACAACGCACCCTCGGGACCGCAGCACGAAGGCATGCGCGCCTACCCGCACGCCCAGGTCAACGACGACGCCTCCGACGACCTGCAGACCGAGCTCGCCGGCCTGTACCGAAGCCACGTCGTCGCCTTCAACTCCAACCCACAGCTGTCGCCCCGCACCGCCGACAACTGGGACGGCAAGCTGTACGAGCATGTGGTGGCCAGCGCGCGCCAGCACCACGCCTCCTGGTCCTTCTACACCGCCCTCGACGACTCGGTCGACGAATACGCCCAGACCCTGCGCATGACGCGGGACCGGGACCTGCCAGACGTCTTTGCAGCCGTTCCCTTCCACGAGACGGGCTTCGAGCGCGCCGCCCGAGACCACGACTGCCGCGTCGGTCCGTGGCTGCTCAGCGCCGAGGACACCAACAACTCTCGCGTCGGCCTGGGCATCGATGTCGACAAGTGCTGCGACGCCAAAGCATGTCCCCAGGACTACCGCCAGAACCTGATGGTCAGTACCCGAATCGGCCTCGATCGCATGGCGGCGGTCTACAACGACCCGAGCGTCAAGGCCACAGGCTCCCGCGTGCAGCTGGGACTGACCGCGCACCGGGCCGACAACGGCGACGTCGAGCAAGCAGTCCACAACTACCGGGCCATGTACAAGGCCGAGTCCGCCTACTTCAACATGGTCGGGGACAACATCGTCTGTGCCACCTCACAAGAAGGCTTCGG
>CAYYHT010000152.1:11413-12558 GCA_964471355.1 uncultured Enterobacteriaceae bacterium | reverse complement strand
TCGACCTCACGTCGAGCAACGGCTGGGACACCCGCGGCGACGGATCCCTCAACTGGACCACCATGGAGTCGGTCCAACTGCAGACTTCGGACTCCAACTTCAGTCTGGTCTGGGCCGGTTCGGGAGCGTTGGCCTGGACGGGAGAGTAAGCATGCGCCGCACCTCACTGGCGTTGCTGCTGTGTGCAGTCGCGCCCGCTACCGCATTCGAGGTGACTGGCGACGACTGGACGTGGCAGACCGCCCCTGTTGAAGGCCCGATGGAGCCCAATTCGTCTAGTTTTCCAGCTTCAGCAGGAAGTGCCATTAATGTCGATACCGCCCTGCGCAACGCCGTCACGCGCTGGAACGACGAGGCCGGTGCCGAGGTGCTGTACACCGACGGCACCACGACCACGGCGACCTCATGGGTCTGCGATGGCGGGCCCACGTGCAACGCCTCCCGCAACATCCAGCAATGGCACGACGCGATCGACCATCCATCGGCGGTGGCCCTCGCTCAGTACTGGGCAGCCGACGGAAACATCTTCGACTGCGACACACGATTCTACGGGGCCAACAACGGCGGGGCAGTGCTGTGGAGCTCTGACCCGACGGGGGCCGCGATCGGCCGCATGGACCTCGAGAAGATTGCGACCCACGAAGCCGGACACTGCCTGGGTCTGGACCACTCCACCGACCCGTCAGCCGTCATGTTTGCGACCTCAAGCGGCGGAACAGGACCCGACCAACGGCAGCTGAGCATGGACGACGTGCAGGGAACACGGTCCATCTATGGAGTCGCTGCAGCCGAGCTTGTGCTGGTCGATGATGACTGGAGTGGAGGCGATGGCGACGGTGCAATCGAGCCCGGAGAGACCATCGACGTCAGCGTCACCGTCCGCAATGAGGGCCGAGGACCGGCATTCAACGTCGACGCCTTTGTGCTCAACAGTGACCCCGACGTCGCATTGATGGACGACGCCGCCGCCCTCGGCAACATCCTCAGCAAGGCCGAAGCGACGGCCCCAGGCTTCTCGTTCGCGGTGGCGGCCGGCTGTGGCTCGGACTTCGTCGCCAGTTTCGACCTAGAGCTGGTGGATGCCAGTGGGGCGAGCTGGGATGCGAGCTGGACGCTGCCCATCAGCTGCTCGACCCTAGACAACG
>CAYYHT010000152.1:0-11403 GCA_964471355.1 uncultured Enterobacteriaceae bacterium | reverse complement strand
ATGGGACAGCCCGGCGGACTGTGACGACACAGACGCCGAGGTGTTCCCCGGTGCACCCGAGCTGTGCGATGGGAGCGACCAGAACTGCGACGGTGTCATCGGCGAATCCGATGGCGATGGCGACGGTTTCCGGGCCTGCGAAGATGACTGCGACGACACCGACCCGACCATTCATCCCGCGGCAACTGAACTTTGCAACGGCATCGACGACAACTGCGGAGGCGACATCGACACCGACGCTGTGGACCGCCGCCGTTGGTACTCGGACAATGACGCCGACGGCTACGGCGACCTGTCCTCGGTGATCTTTGCTTGCACAGCTCCCGCCGGGACCGTGAGCGACCGGACGGACTGTGACGACGCCAACGCTGCGGTGAATCCGGCCGCGCTGGAGGCATGCAACGAGATCGACGACGACTGCACCGGAGCGGCCGATGAGGGTTTTGATGCCGATGCCGACGGCTACCGGACGTGTGACGGCGACTGCAACGACGTGCATGCCGGAGTCCACCCGGGTCGTGTCGAGCGGTGCAACAGCTTCGACGACAACTGCGACGGGGTCATCGACGCGGACGCCGTGGACAGGATCGAGTCCTTCGCCGATGCCGATGCCGACGGATTCGGGCGACCGGGTTCTGGACAACAGACATGCGCCGCGCCGGCTGGAGCTGTGCTTGACGATTCAGACTGCGACGACGCCGATCCCGCCATTCACCCTCTGGGCACCGAGGTCTGCGACGGCGTCGACCAAGACTGCGATGGCACCGTCGACGAGGACGCCATCGACGCGCTGGATTGGTATGTTGACGCGGATCTGGACGGCTTCGGAGCGGGAACTTCGATCGCGTCTTGCGCGCAGCCCCCTGGCCATGCGCCGTCTCCCGACGACTGCGATGACAGCGTCGCGTCGGTGTTTCCCGGCGCCCTCGAGGTTCCCGGCGACGGCATCGACCAGGACTGTGACGGCGTTGACGCGTCGTCAGACACCGGCGAGTCCGACGTGGATACCGACACCGATGCCGATGCCGACGCAGACGCGGACACCGATGCCGACTCTGACGTGGACACCGGCGCCGGGGTACCCACGCCCGATCCAAGCACGAACTTCGACCTTGGCGGGGGGGCCGGCTGCAACTGCGCGAGCGCATCGGACTCTCCGGTCGCCCTGTGGTGGGTGGCGTTGCTCATGGGCATGGCAGGCCGTAGACGACGACACTGAGCCGTCTTTGCTAGACTGCGCCCATGTTGATTTCGCTGACCTTGGCTACGGCCGCTGTGGCTCAGGAGCACACTGAGCCCGAGCACGAGGCAGCGCCGGCTCCAGCAGACACCGGTCAACCCGAGGCGGCGGAGCTTGCCGACGTCCCTCCACCAGCAGAGCTGGCCCATACCGAGCAACCAGACCGCTCTCTGCTCGAGAGCATTCTGGCAGACCCCGTTCCTGTCCGAGGGTTCTGGGGGGGACTCGGCTTGATTGCATTGGCGGTCGCGTTCATGGCCCTCGCCCAGAGCACCGAGCGGCTGCGCGAGAACTTACTGCCGACCGGAATCCTCCCCCAATTCATGGGAATACTTCAGACCCTGCTGCGGGTGAGTGCGCTGTTTGCGGGCCTCGGGGCTGTCGGGGCCTGGGTTCCCAAGCCGTTCGCGTGGGCCCTCCCACTGGTGGTGGCCGGTGCGGCCGTCGCGGTGGGCTTCTTCGCCACTCGAGACATCCTCCCCGACTTGCTCGCCGGCTTCACACTCGGCGTCGAGCGGCGCATCCGCGTGGGTCAATGGCTGGAAGGAGAGGACTTCTCAGGTGCTGTGCAGTCCATCGGTCTGCGGGCCATCTGGATTCGCGACGCCAACGGACGCCTGCTTGCCATCCCAAACCGTCATCTGCTGAACGCGACGGTCGCCGACGTGGACGAGCGCTTTCCGTCACTCGAAGTGCTGGTTCACGTGTCCGGCGAGCACCCATCCCAACGGGTCCGTCGAGTCCTGCTCGAAGCCGTGCTCGTCTCTCCGTGGATTGCACCTGGCGATCCGCCGTCTCTGGTTCGTGATGCCACCGAGCCCCACCTGTGGCGCGTCCGAGCCCGCTTGCTCGAGGGCCACTTCGCCGACCGCTTCGAGGGAGCCTTGCGAGAGCGCGTCGAGGATGCACTTCGACAGAGCGCATGAGTCACAGAATGTCTGAGCCAAAAACCGGTTCGACCTCTGAGGCGTAGCGTCAAGTGAACAAGGAGTCCCCATGAAGTTGTTGATCCCCGCCATGCTTGCGATGTTGCTCACCGTCATTCTGGTGTCTTGCGGGGCAAAGGCCGATTCCCCGACTGTGGCGACGCCCGCCCCTACCTACGAAATCACCAAGACCGACGCGGAGTGGAAGGCTCAGCTCAGCGAACACGAGTACAACGTGCTGCGCGACAAGGGCACCGAGCGTGCATTCACGGGGGAGTACTGGGACAACCACGAGGATGGCCTATATGTCTGCCGCGCCTGTGGACTTCCGCTGTATGACAGCAAGGACAAGTTCACGTCGGGTACCGGCTGGCCTAGCTACACCCGACCGGCCCAGGCAGACTCCCTGGCCACCGTCACAGACAGCGCTTGGGGCATGTCTCGCACAGAGCTGCTCTGCAAGCGATGTGGCGGCCATCTGGGCCATGTCTTCGGCGACGGTCCCGCCCCCACCAACGAGCGTCACTGCATCAACAGTGTGAGCCTTCGCTTCGTGCCCCGCGCCGAGCTGAATTCGACCCCAGCACCGCCCGCTACACCCTGACGCTGATAGCCTGCCCCAATGACGGGACTCCCCGCATTTGGTGCCGGCTTGAGCGCCCCCTTTCGAGGGTTGGCCATGTTGATTCGCCGCCCGGCTCTTTGGCCCTGGGCGGCGATTCCCATTCTGCTGACGGTCTTTATGCTCGCTGGCGCACTGTGGGGGGTGTACTGGTACAGCGCCGAGGTGCTCGCGGTCATGCTGCCAAGGCCCATGGGGGATGGGGCGCTGGCTCCACTCGCTCGCATTATTTGGCGGCTGATTGCCATCCTCTTCGGCTTTGTGTCCTTCATCGTGCTGTTCGTGACGCTGGAGGTACTGGGTACCGCCATCGCCGGCCCATTCCACGACCGCCTATCCATGCTCGTCGAGAGCGAACTGCGCGGCTCTGCACCCGAGCCGTCGGATTGGTCGGTCGTGTGGGACAGCATCAGCCACAGCTTCCTGGCCCTGGGCCTGTACCTGCTGGTGATGGTGCCGCTGTTCGTCATCAACATCATCCCGATGCTCGGCGAAATTCTGTACTTGTTCCTCGGGACCATCGCGACGTCCCTGGTGTTGGCCCGGCAGATGTTCGACTACCCCCTGTCCCGGCATCGGGTTTCCTTTCGCGGAAAGCTCGAGTTCATCCGTGACAATGCAGCGGCCAGCCTGGGCCTTGGACTGGCCACCGCCGTCTTGCTAGCCGTTCCTGTGGTGAACCTGTTGTCGCTCGCCATTGCGGTGATGGGAGGCACGATTCTGTTCTGCTCGGTGTGGCCTCACCACAGCGAGCAGCCGAGCGATGGCTCGGGCGGCTGAAACGGAGGGGGCGCTACGGCACTGTCTGGCGGCAATTCGGGGTCCGCACAGGCAACCCGTCGAAACACGGTCGGCACGTCCTTCCATTCGGGCGCGTCGGCGTTGAGCAGAGACTGAAACTCCTGCCGTTCGGGCTCGAGATCCCCAGAGAAGTTGTCCAGCAAATAGCCATTGGACGGACCGCCACATGGGTGACTCGCATCGCTCTTCCAGTCGGTCGCATTGAAGCGAACCGTCTGGCCATCGAACGACCCGGTCGCGTTCTCGCGCACCGCCAGCCTGCGATGTTTTCGGCCGCACGCCGGAGCCGCCTCGTTTTCGGGGCCGCCGTTCCACCATTCGCTATGGATCGAGCCCCGGAGTTCATCGTCGCCAGCCCGTCGGATATGCAGGTCGAAACGGTACCACTGCCCGACATGCTCGTAGAAGACGTGGGCCTTCCAGTCGCCGGCAATCGGGTCGCGGCACTCTTCATCGGGAGGCGGAGGCAGTCGTTCCCGCTGCTGAGCCACGGTGCCCGACAGAATGGGCAGCAGCAGGCAGACCGTGAGGACCGTGAGTCGCCTCACGACTCCCTCACTTTTCATCGATCAGGTTCTGCAACAGGCCCTGCATCTGCTTTCGCGATGCTTCGGTATCGACGACATTGGACCCGTCCAAGGACTTCAAGTCTGTGCCCGACACCCCAAGCGGCATGGCAAAGGCCCGCTCGTGAAACACGTAGACCACGTACTGCGCGTACTCCCAGTCGGTGAGCGGGGGTTGGTCCTTTTCCTGGGGCGGGGGCTTGGGTGCAGGGGCACAGGAGAGCAGGGTGCCTCGGGAGGTGCGAAGGCAGGTGCGAAGGCGCTCCCCTCCCCCCTCGACGCTGACTACGAATCCAGTGCTCGAGCTTCGCAGACGCGGAGATCGCTCGAGCATGCGGCCGGCATAGGTGGCGGCCCAGCTGTCGGACTGCAGGACCTCGACCCTGGCCGGAATGGGCTCACCGAGCCTTCGAAAGACACCGGGATCGACCTGCATAGCCTCTTCGTACAGATCAATCGCGGTCGCTTCGTCCCAGTTTCGATACGCGGCCATCGCCCCAACAGCCGCCACGCGGGCGCGCAGCAACACTTCGGTCTGTGGCAGGTACTGCAGCGCTTGCTGGGCCATCGTGACGGCACCCGCCTCGTCACCGCGGTGCAGGCGCGTCTCGGCATCAATCGCGTCGTAGTAGGGCTGAAGACCGCCGATGTCGGTCTCTTGAGTCCGCACATCGGCAAGCGTCGCGGCCACGACTCCGGCGCCCAGCACGTCGATGAGGTCACCGACCATCCAGCCCGGCGCATCGACCGCGCCGTTGACGTACATGCGCAAGGTGGCGTCGAGGCGGCGTCGGTTGGACAGCGCAGCCGAGACCGCCGCCCTGTCTTCCCAATCCGCCGACACAGGCCCCCACGACGCCAGCCAGTGACCGGTGCGGGCACTCAAGCCTTGGGTCGCGATGTTCTCGGCCACTTTCTGTCGCTCGAGGCGGCGCATGGCAAGGCGGAGCAACGAGTGCCCGCCAAGGGCCTGGTCGGCATTCGAGCTGCTGTACCCCTGCCTGTCCGGGAAATCGAGCGCGCGGTCGACGATGCTCATGCCGGTCTGGGACTCGCCGGCGATCAACAACAGGCGCGCAAACGCCGCATCGCCCTCTGCCCGACTCTGGTCGCGCAGGTGCGGTGGCTGCCGACTGCGCCACCTCTGACTCTCGGACAGGGCGTTCACGGCGTCGTCCCCTCTGCCCTGGCCCAAGTACATGTCTGTCAGCAGGACCCACGGATTGGCGGTCGAAAACGCGTTGCCGGTGTTTGCCTCCTTGGCAAGCTCTTCGGCCTCGGTGAACTTCAGCACGGACTTCGCAGCGATGGACGCGTTGTAGGCGTCGACGTTCACGTCCGCATCGTCCTGTTTGCGCTCCATCTCGAGCGCGGCGTAGCAGGCGTCCCACGACGCCGTGCGGTTGGTGGCCTCGCCTTCGAGTGCACACAGGGTGTTGTAGCCAAGTGAGCGCTGCCACGGGTCACGACTCGCAGTGGCCTTGGTGGCATATTCACGGGCGTCATCGACCCGCCCCAACTTCATGAGCGGCCACGCATGCTCGGCGGTCAGGTTCGGGTCGTACAGTGAATCGTAGTAGTCCAGGATCTGGACTTGGTACTCGAACTCCTCGAGCTCGCCGGCGGTGATCTCGATCTGGAGCAGCAGGTTCTGATGAAGCGTCACATCGGACTGCGGCTGACCGATCCAGCGCGATTCGTACAGCTCTCTGGCACGCCCAAGGTGGAACATCGCCTTTGGCAGGTTGCCCTCTGACTCTCGGTAGACCGCACCCAGCACGTAGTTGCCGACAATGGAGTCCGGGTCGGCCTTCATGACATCGTCGGCGATGCGCCTGGCGGTGATGAGCTTGTTGTCATCATAGAGCCGACGCAGCTCCACTTCTTCCGCGGTAAAAACCTGCGCGGACGCGGTGCTCATCAGTGCCAGCAAGCAGAACATCATCGCTTGAGCGTCGCCCTCGCCAGCTTCTCGAGTGGCTTGGCGCAGCACGAGCTCACGACGTCCTCTTCGGACCCGCTGCCCGGCGCGAGCTCGAGTCGGTGGCCAAAGATGAAGGTGCTCAGCGCCTCGACATCGTCTGCATTGACGTAGTTGCGCTTCTTGGTCAGCGCCCGCGATTGCAAGGCGGGCATCATGAGGACCAGCGCTCGCGTCGAGATGCCCTGCAGGATTCGCTCGTCATTTCGCGTATTGGCGGCAATGTCGACCAGGCACTCCCGAATGGCATCGGCGATGTAGATCTGGCTCTGTACGACCGCCCGTGCGTCGCAGATCTCTGTGCGAGTGACCCGAGGCAGATCATCCGGAGGACCCGCTTTGATGCGGGCCAAGTTCTTGAGCAAATCGAGCTCGGCGGCTTTGCTGATGTGCCTCATCTTGATCTTGAACAAAAAGCGGTCCAGCTGTGCACTAGGCAGCGGGAAAGTGCCGGCGAGGTCCAAGGGGTTCTGGGTCGCGATGACAAAGAACAGCTCGTCGAGCTCGCGGGTCTTGTTGTCGACCGTGGTCTGCTTTTCGGCCATGGCCTCAAGCAGCGCTGACTGCACCTTTGGAGAGGTTCGATTGATCTCGTCCGCCAGCACGATGTGGGCAAAAATCGGGCCGGGACGGAAGAAGAACCGGTTCGTATTGGGGTCGAAGATGGTGGTCCCCGTCACGTCCGCGGGCAGCAAGTCCGGCGTGAACTGGATGCGACGGATGGTCACGATGTTGTCGTGAGGCATGTCGTCGACGATGGCGTCCCCAAGCGTCTTGGCCAGGGTGGTCTTGCCCGAACCGGGGTAGTCCTCGAGCAGGCAGTGCCCATCGGCGAGGATGGCGATGATCACCAGCTCGAGAACCGGGTCTCGGCCGATGACGCCATGCCGCAGCCGCGTTCGCAGGCGCTCGACGACCGTGAACGCACCATCCATATCCGTGATAGGCGCCGCCTTTTCGTGCGTAATGTGTTTGCTTTGATCGAAGTCTTGTTCCATCACCATTGGGGGGCCTCAGCGGGATCGATAGAAGGAAAACGGGTTGAATAGTCCGAGCACGCGGCGCCACAGAGGCACCAATGCGAGCTCTTTTCTGAGCTGAACCAAGTGCAAGCGCCAAGCTCGCTTGTCGAACTCGGGACGACCCTCGGCGGTGACATCGGGATTGCCGAGCGTGGCCGAAAGGTGAAGCGAGGTCAGCGTCGAGAACACGGGTGTCATGTCGGCGAGGCGTCTGGCGAAACGCTCACGGGTCTCGCCGGGGAAGCGGTGGAAGCCCGCCTCGGACAGCAGGTCGAGCGCCACTCGGTAGCCTACACGCGGCATGGTCTTGGGGCGTGCGAAGACGAGGCGCCAGCGACGCCAGAACTTCACCGACCAGTGGGTGAACATGACCGTGGTGACCAGAGCTAGGAGCGTGAACAGTGCCGTGTACTTGAGGGCGGTTCGCAGCCAGGAGTAGTCCCGGGGCTCTGGCGCATCTTCGATGGCCTCGATGCGGGCCATGTCCGACAGAATGTCCGCAAGATCCTCGTCCATCGGCTGTCCCGGCGGATCGAGGTTCTCGGACGGGGTGATGTCCATGACCACCCAGCCGAAGTCCTCGACGTACAGCTCGGGCCAGGCGTGTGCATCTTTGTTGGTGACGATCAGCGTCGAGCCGCGCCGACCGCTCTCGTCGACCATGTAGCCCGTGCCCACGCGGGCTGGAATGCCCAACGAGCGCCACAGATAGACCGCCGCGTGCGCGTTGTGGACGCAGTAGCCAATCTTGTTGCCAAACAAGAAGTCAGCGGTCGGGTCATCGACCCCCTGGTGCTTCTCTTTGAGGGAGTACTTGACGTTCGTGTCCAGCCACACCTTGACCGCAAGCGCGCGAGTGAACGGGTCGTCGTAGGCCGCAGCTGGCAATGGCTGCACGATCTCGGCCGCGAGATCGATGTACCGAGGATCCTCGATCGGGAACTCGAGGTAGTGGTCGAGCACCTCTTCGGACCAATCTTGGTTGGTCACACCCTGGCCCAGCATCTGCTCGTAGTCCGTCGTCAGGACCATGGACTCAAAGCCATAGGCGGTGACGAAACGCCGGGGGTTGGGGTTGTGCATGGGCATGTAGGTCAGAGGCGAAGCAAGCGCGAAGGGAGAGGTGTGGTCGACCAGCATCGCCACCTTGCCGTGCACCAAGCTGCGGTGCTTCTCGGGGGGCGGGTCAAGGACCGTCTCGTCCCGCGACACAAAATGGCCCAATACGTCGCGGTCAACATCCGGACGTTCTGACTTGATCAGCCGCGTTCCAACAAACTCGCTGTGCACCTCTTGGCGGAGATAGAACGCGCCTTGCAGAGGTTCGTAGTCGTCACCGAGCAGCACCACCGCGACGGGCTGCGCGGGACCGTCCTGTCCGTCCGCGTCATCGCTGTCTTGAGGCTGCTTGGGCTGCCCGCCCTCGGAGTCGGCGTCATCGCTCGGCTCGCCTGAACCACCTTCTGGCGCGTCTTCGGACTGGCTGCCCGAACCTCCGCCCTGCTCCTCGCTCTGCTCGTCGCCCGTGGCACCGTCCTCGGACTGCTCCTCGCCATCTTCTGCGCTGCCGGAGTTCTCGTCCTCGCCTCCCTCTCCGCCCCCGTCGCCGCCCTCTTTGGAGGCATCTTTGGGCTGGCCGCCGTTTTCTGTGCCCTCCCCTTCGGGACGTGAGTCTTGGGTGCCCACAGAGCCATCGTCCGTCGGCTTGGGTTTATCGCCCTCGCCTTGGGTGGGCACCGGCTCTTCGCCGGTCTCGCTGCCGTCGCCACCCGCGCTCCCGTCCTCATCGGTCGGCTTGGGTGGGTCGCCCATGGCGGACTGGATCTCGGCGAGGTCAGCCGCTTCTGGCGCCTGCTGCAGTCCCTTCACATCGACGAGGCCCACCAACAAGGAAGCCATCACTGGCAAGGTCGCGACGGCCAGAGCAGACAGGCGACGCTTCGATTCCAGCAGCAGCAAGACCGCGAGCACGACCGCAAACACGCCGCCCACGCCGAGCAACACATTCGCTGGATCGAGGCCCATGCGCCAGGCACGGTCAGACAGCCACAGCGGCCGGGCAATGGCACCGCCCCGATGAGACGCAAACAAGACCGAAAAGGCCCCCGCCATCGCCGCGAGCTCGAGCACCACCCAAGCCGGCATGCGAGCGGCCAAGGCACGCATCGCACCCACGACCGAGAAGAACAGGGCTGTGTACCAGATGAGTCCGGCCAGATGCACCGCTGTGGCCGGGCCGAGCAGACTGGGAATCAGGCGCATGCCGACCGTCAGCTGCGACGCAAACCATCCGGCGATCAAGACGCTCGCGAACGCCGTCAGCACCGCAGGCATGCGCGCCCGAGACCATCCGGCAAGCTCGCCCACAACCAAGCCCAGCGTGACACCGACGACCGTGCCGACCATTCCGGTGCCGCTGGCAAAGGCCACCACCAAGGCGAGCGAAGCACAGATCATCGCCAGCCACCGCAGGGGGTGCCGCAAGACCTTGACCAATCCCTCGATGGTCTCGTCCATCAGGCCGCCCCGAGGTGCTTGAGATGACTCTGGGGATAGACGCGTCCGGCCACCCGGTCGACGACCATCACGCGCCCACGCGAGCTGGCCAATGCCTTGACCACCACGCTGATGTCTTGTGCAGATGTCGGCCGATGGGCGCCCGTGGCTTCGTCCGGTGGACCAAAGAAGAACCGCGCGATCACGTTGCGTTGCGGTGGCTTGTGAATGCCGTCGGTGCACACCACGAAGTCCAGCGGTGCCTGACTCCGGCTAGCTCGGCTGGCGGCAACAACGCGGTCCAGCCATGGCCCGGGGGTACCTGGCACGAAGACCACTGCTCGCTTCACCATGCCTGGCGTGGCCGAGCGCAGAAAGCCCGCGAGCCCGCTCGCTGCGTCCGCGTCACTGCAGGCGGCCGACCGCACGATGGCGTCGAGTGCCGCCGACTTCTGGCGAGCAGGCTCACCGATGCCGTCGGCGCCGAGAACCCAGTCCGACCCCAGAGCTCCCGCATCGACGGCCACACGGGCAGCACCGGCGGCGGGCTCGTCACCCTTCGTGGCGACGAGGTAGGCCACGGTCTGACGCACTGGGCTGATGGCGCGTTCTGGGGTGCGCACGACCAGGGTGCGTGACTTCGCAAAGACCTTCCACAGCACAAAGCGAATGGGGTCACCGGCGGTGTAGTGCCGCATGTCGAATCGATCGCCAGAAGCTGGGCCATCAGGGTGTGAGAGCGCATCGCCGCCCGCCATGCCCTGGACCACATGCATCTGCTTGAGGGCACCTTGTGAGGGGGTGCTGCGCATGCGCCGCTTCTCATGAATCGGAAAGCGGATCGAACACAGACCAAACACGTCCGACACGGTGATCTTGCGGACAATCTCGTTGCTGTCGCCGCGCCGAATCGGCGTCACTCGCTCGTCGATGCGGCCCCAGCTGCGCACCAGCTTGACGTCCACCGCCGGGGATAGCCAGACCCAATCCAGGTTGGCAAAGGGCAGCCACCACAAGTTCGGCACCGAGAATCCAGTCTGCCCGGGATGTCCGCATTCCAGCGCCAGCGGGGAAGCTCCCTGCCGCAGGTCCAGATGCATCCACAGCACGACTGATGCCAAGGCTGTCGACAAGAGCGCCAGCCCAAGCACAACCAGGGCGACGGCGCTGATGATCAGCAACACGAGATCGACCTCGCGGAAGCCAAAATAGAACAGTCCATAGGCACCGACCAAGCCCAGAAGCACCCCGCCAAAGTCGAGGGGGAACAGGTCGGATGCCGTGCCCCACATCTCTCGAGCTCGTTTCAGTGCCGACGTCATGGCAGTTGCCTTACCACAGACTGCACCCGAGACCGTTGGCCGGCGGCTGGAACGGGGGCGGCTCGACCGTCATCGCCGCCTCGTTGCCGCTCAAACAGTCGATTCGCCGAAACACGATCGGGAAGTTTACGTGCACACCGCCATCATTGTTGAGGCTCTGGAACTCTTGGAGCTCGGGATCGATGGTGCCCTCGAAATGGTCGAGGTTGTACGTATCGGCCGTCGAATGGCCGCAGATATTCGCGTCGACGCGGGGTCGACCTGTGCCCCAGAACTTCACGTGGTTGCCCTCTGCACGTCCACGACCTTCCGTACTCCAACGGGTTCGGCTGCCAGAAATATCCTGACAATCAGCCGGGGGTTGTGGTGCCGACAATCGCCCTGTCCAGGCGTGCCATCACCTTTCGGAACAGCGACGCGGAGTTCT
>CAYYHT010000151.1:0-12631 GCA_964471355.1 uncultured Enterobacteriaceae bacterium | reverse complement strand
CAATGCGCCCTGCACGGTACAGCGCCACCATGGGATGCAAGGAGCCCGTCTGGACAGCAACGGCGCTAAGCGCAGGCACAAAACCAGCCACCGCACAGATCGCAGCGGCCGCTGGAAGCTGACCAGCCTCGTGGGCAAGAGACAGGTGCACGCTGCCGGGCTGCTCGTCGATGGCCTTTGACAAGCGGGCAAGCCAAGGGCTCTGCGGATGGCGTGTGATGGCGAGGGTCAGGATCGAAGTGCCCAGCTCGGGAGCCAGGTCATAGAACCGCTCGTACAGCGACGATGGAGCGACGACATCTTCGAGGGCATCGACGACCTGCATGGAGGTACCGACGGCGGCGGCATCGCTATTGGCTCTGGGTCCTACAGCGAGCTCGGCAGCTGCGACTTGATCGAGCTCGGCCAGCGCGTGCCAGAAGGGGGCGAGCGGCACCGAGTCGGCGATGCCCTGGGCCAAAGCGTCTCGCAACAGTTCGAGGTCACTGCGCGGGTTGACGTCCGTCAGGTCACCTTCGAGCCAGCGCTTCATGGGTGCACCCCACAGGCCATGAGCACGTCGGTGACTGAGTGGCCCACAACATCGGCGCGGACATCTGTGGGCACCCCGACAAGCCATTGGGGCGCACCGTCCAACATGAGGGCTCCAGGGCGCTCACTCGGAAGCCCAGACAAGGACAGCAGAGGGTGAGGCTCAGCGACCCAGGTGCTGACGGGACCCTGCGCGTCTGCGGACAGCACCGAACGCAGCCCGACCGCCGACACAGCAAGTCCGTCGGCGTCTTGTGCCGCCAACAGCAACACCAGGCCGTCTCCGGCATTCGGCCCGAGCAGGTCGCGGGAGACGCCATCGAGGCGGGCCCACACAATGGACAGCGTGCGCCGCCGGTCGGCATCGACAGGCCCCATGCGCATCAACGCATTGTGGGCCGCACGGGATGCGCGCCACGCCATCTGAAGGTCGGTCCCCGATGTGACCCGGCCGGCCCAAGAAATCGTTGAGCCACTCGCTGACGCCGGCAGGCTGCCATGAAAGGCACCGGCAAAGGGCCAATCCCCTCCCCTGCCCAGGAGCGCTGTGGTTGTTGGGGTCTGCTGCATGGACGCGCGCTTATCCCGCACTCCCCTCAAGCGACGCAAGCGATCGCACTGCAACACCCGGGTGCACTTGATGGTCGACGGTCGCCCGCGATAGCTATGCTGTTCCCTACGAGAGGATCCCCATGGGAATGCCAGAGCCCAAAGAGAACAACACGATGCACCTCGCACTCTACGTGCTTGGAGCACTCTGTCTGGGTGCGGGCATCCTGAACCTCTACTGGAGCTTCGGCTGGGACCCGACCAATGAGGGCGTGCGCATGGCTCTCAACAGCAACATGGCTGGCACCGGGTTCTCTGGACTCGACAACGTCACGCTGCTGCCTCGCGCCGACTTCTCGATTCCGCTGGTCGTGGTCGGCGTGTGCTGCCTGATCATTGCGAACGCCACCGCGTGGAAAGAGACCGGCGGCTACTAGATAGCCCCGAGGCACACGTTGGCTGTCCTCACCGTCGATCCCCATCCGCTGCTCGACCATCGAGCCTTCCTCACGACCTTTCCGACCCCTCTTGGGCAGTGCCCATCGGGTGTGGATCTGCTTGGCCGGCTCGACCTCGAGTCCGATGCCCCGCTCGCACCAAGCGATGCGGTCAAGACCGCCGTGCGCGATCTGCTGCGCCATGGCGGCTTCAAGCCCGCAGGGCGCAACAAGCCGGCCTCGGAATACCTGATCAAGGCGGTTGCGGCGGGAAAGTTGAGCGCGATCAACTTGGCTGTGGATGCCTGCAATGTGGCGAGCCTGCATGGCGGACTCCCCATCAGCGTCGTCGACACCGGACGCGCCGCGGGCCCATTTCGCCTGGGCATCGCCGACCCGGGCACCGGGTACATCTTCAATGCATCGGGACAGCAAATCGACATCTCGGGACTGCTGTGTCTGTTCGACAGCCACGGTCCATGCGCCAACTCAGTCAAAGACAGCCAGCGCACCAAGACTCACGATGGGACGACCCACACGCTGTCCGTGGTCTGGGGGACGTCGGCGCTGCCTGGGCGCACCCAACGGCTGACCGCTTGGTACCGCTCTCTGCTCGAAGCCAATGGCGCCACTACCCAGTCGGTTTAGCGTGGCGGCCACAACATCTCGCGGGACGCGAAAGGAGCGGCCCACGAATCGGTTGAGAGGGCCCAGACAGCGGCGCACACGCCCACAGAAGCTGCGGTGAGCCAGGGCCAGCGCTGCTCGGGTGCCTTGGCCAAGAACAACGCGCACCAAAGGGGCGCGGCCAGCACCAACCAGAGTGCCGCCCACGTCCCTGGGCCGCTCACAATCAAGTGGTGGAAATCCAACTCCCGCAGCGCGTTGGGCCGCAGCAGGTAGCCCGGCGCCCACGCGCACAGCACCACAGCGAGCGGCCACATGGCGGCCCGCCCGGCTGTCGCCGCAAACCCGAATGCAGCCACCGCTACGGGAAAGGCCAGCAATGGCAGCCCCGCCCAGAGGGCTCCACAACACAATCCCATTGATAGGCCAGTGCCCATCGTCGCCGCCGCAGCCGGCGTGCCCCGCCAAGGCCAGGCGAGCGCGACCGCAAACCACGCCGACCACGCCGCCACAATGGAAGGCAGCGCCCGGGCCCCACCGAGCTCCCCGCCGACCTGAGACACGCTGACTGCCGCGAACACCGCAGCGGTCGCCATGAGGCCACCTGCCCCAATGGACAGGCCTGATTGCATCGCAAGTCCGGCCTCGCCGCGCTCCTTCATGCGGCTCATCCAACCCGTGGCTGCCGCCGCCGCTGCCGCTCCGGCCAACACCAGCCAGCTCAGCCAACCTGGCAACACCAGGGTGGTCCAAGGCACGACGATGGCGGGACTGCCCGGTGACATCGGCCCCAGGGGCTCCATGGCCACCACGCCTTGAAGAGCACGCACCACGCGCCCAAGAGCAAAGGAGTCGAGCTGCGACAGGTCGTCCTGGGCAGTGTGGTACCGCCAGTAGATGCCGTAGCGATCTCGAGAAAGCAGATGGGCAGAGGCCACGCCCCGATCGGTGAAGGGGCGGTGATCCGAGCGCTCCATCCACGGCGCCCCATGCGATAGCGCGCGGTACACCCACGGCACGGCCGCCGGCGCCGCCTTCAGCAGGGATCTTAGACCCCGCTCATCCCACTGCGGACCCAGGCCGTTCCATGTCAGCTCACCTCGCCCGACAAGATCGAGTGCGATGACTTGGTCGAGGTGCTGCAGCCGCCCTGACGCTGCCAGCGCGTCAGAACCGAGCAGCCCCAGCTCCTCTCCCCCCGGAAAACCCAGGCACACAGTGCGACGTGGGACCGGCGGCACTCGGCGGGCGACAATGAGCAACGCGCCCACCGCGGCGGCGTTGTCGATGGCGCCGGGGCAGCGCTCATGCACCGAATCGGTGTGGGCCAGCAGCAACAACGTCTCGTCGACCTCACCGGCTCGGCACGCCAGGACCGTGCCCTCTGGCACACCACCCGACACCCGCTCCGGGGTCCAACCTGCAAGCCTCAGCTCGGTCTCTACCCATCGCTGCGCCTGCTCGGCAGCCTCACTGCGAGCCGGTCGCGGGCCAACCTCGGTCACCAAGCG
The DNA here is from genome assembly GCA_964471355.1 of uncultured Enterobacteriaceae bacterium. Taxonomy (GTDB): domain Bacteria; phylum Myxococcota_A; class UBA796; order UBA796; genus CAYYHT01. The sequence goes on along the minus strand of CAYYHT010000151.1, from coordinate 8,976 downwards.
CGATGCGAGCTTGACCGCACGATCTCCAGGCGTCGCAGCTCCAGCAGTCAAGCACAGCCAAATCATCCACATGGCAGCGAGTCTACGCCGAGGGCCCGACTCGGCGGTCGGTTAGCCTGCCCCCATGATTGACCCGACGAAGCCCGATTCGAACTCCCCACCGCAAGAGCCGCTCGACGACGGCCTCGATGACGCGGATGACCTGGACGAATTTGAAGAGCTTGAGAATGAACTGAACGAAATCCCCCTCGAAGCCACCGATCTCGACGCGTTCGACAATCTTGACGACGACGAGGCAGACGAAGCAGACATCGACCTCGACTTTGACGCCGAGGACAAAGACGACCAGTTCGACGACCTGGCAGACGACCTCACCGACGAGCATGACCCCGCACTCGAGCTCGATGAACTCGAAGGGGAAACTGACGACAACTGGATGGGCGAAGAGCCCCTAGAGTCGGTGTTGTGGACGACGGAAGTGCGAATTGACGGTGTCGATTCGACGGTGCCCGCCATCTTGGACCCAACCCTGGCGACAACCACTTGGACACGTCCGGGCGCCGAAGTGGGTCCCGCAATGATCGCGCTGCGCATTGGGTCGATTCATGTTCGCGTCTTGGTCGCGGTGGTCGATGGCCCCGATTCGGCGTTGCGCATTGGAAGAGATGTGCTTGCCGGTCGAATCCTGGTGCGAAGCGAGTAGCCTCTGTTTCCGAGGCACCATGCCAGCAACGACTGAGCCCCCCGCAAATCGAACCAAAGACAGCCCACTGCGCGACGACGTGCGCTGGCTATCGACCCGACTAGGAGAGGCCATTGGCCGATTGGAAGGGGCGGAAGTCTTCGATGCCGTGGAGTCGCTGCGGGTCGCAAGTCGAGCCCGAAGGCGCGGCGAGGACAATGCCCCGACGCTCGAACAGCTGCTGTCCCGAGTCGACGCCCTTCCTCTGAATGTAGCCAGTAAGGTCGCGCGGGCTTTCACCCTGTTCTTCCTGCTGATCAACACCGCCGAGCAGGTCCATCGAGTGCGGCGCCGTCGAGAGTACGCCGACCAGCCAGGATCGACATCTCAGCCAGCGTCTGCGATGTGGGCCATGGAGCGCCTCAAGACAGCGGGCCGAAGCGCGGACGAAGTGGCCTCCGCATTGGGCCGGCTGGCGGTGCAGCCGGTGCTCACCGCTCACCCCACCGAGTCCACCCGCCGAACGGTGCTGGACCTGCAAGCGCGCATCGCCGAAGGCTTGCTCGAACGCCAGGGGCACCCAAAACGAGCCAAGATCGAAGCGGCCATGGAGGCCGATGTCGAACTGCTCTGGCTGACCTCAGAGGTCCGCCGCGACCGGCCATCGGTGCTCGATGAGGTCAGTACCGTGCTGTGGTACTTCGAGGACCGCTTTTACGAAGCCACGTCGAACGTCACCACGCAACTGCGTGAGGCCTACACCGCGGTCTTCGAGCAGTCGATCGAGCTGCCCAACCCAATCCAGCCCGGCTCGTGGGTCGCCGGTGACCGAGATGGCAACCCATACGTCACGCCTGAGGTGACCATCGCCGCCACCCGTCGCGCGACGTTTGCCCTGCTCAAGCGCTACCGCGAAGCTGTCATTGAGCTGACCCACACATTGTCGTTGTCGAACCGCATCGCCCCGGCGCCGGAGCGATTGCGCAGCTCGATCGAAGGCGACCGCGCTCGCATGCCCGAGCTGTGGGAGCAGAACCAGCGCCGCGACGCTGACGAACCCACTCGACTAAAGCTCACCTTCATTGCAGGCAGATTGCAGGCGACACGAGACCGAATTGCTTCGCTGGATGCCGGACGGCCAGAGCACCAACCGGCCGCGTACCTCGACGCAGCAGCGCTGCAGCGGGATCTTGACGTCATCGCTGAGGCGCTGGAGTCGGCCGGTGCGGAGCGCGCAATGGTGGCTCTGCTGAATCCACTGCGGGATCGAGTCCGCCTGTTTGGATTCCACGGCTACCTGTTGGACGTGCGCGAAGACGCGGGGGTTCACACCGCGGCCGTCAACGACCTGGCCCAGGCGGTGGGGTGCTCGTTGCCCGACACTGCCGCCCTCACTGCAGAGCTGCTCGGCCGCAGACCGCTGCTCGCCGACCACCTTCCCCTGTCGTCCAGCACATCGAGCGCCATCGACGTGTTCAAGACCGTGAGTCAGGTACAGCAAGAGGCCGGTGAAGATGCGGCTCGCACCTACATCATCTCGATGACAACAAGCTCCGAGGACCTGCTGCGGGTGTTGCTGCTGGCCCGCGAGACGGGCTTGGTGGACTTGGCTGCAGATCGGCCGCGTTCAGCCGTGGACGTCGTTCCGCTGTTCGAGACCGAGCAGGACTTGCTCAACGCTCCCGCCATCATGGGCGAGCTGTTCGCCAATCCCGCCTACTCCCGCCAGCTGCAGGCTCGCGGACGACGCCAAGAGGTGATGATCGGGTACTCAGACTCGGCCAAGGACGCCGGAGTGCTGCCTGCGGCCTGGGCGCTGTACAAGGCTCAAGAGGCCCTTGCGGCGCTGTGCAAAGAACACGACGTCTCGCTGACCCTGTTCCACGGCAGGGGGGGCACGGTGGGTCGCGGCGGAGGAAGCCCAGTCTATCGAGCGCTCTCGGCACTCCCCCCAGGCACCATTGACGGCGGCATCAAGATCACCGAACAGGGCGAGATCATCAGCCTGAAGTTCGGCCTGTTGCCGATTGCCGAGCGCAGCCTGGAAGTCATGACCATGGGCACCTTGCTCGCCGGATTCGAGGACTGGAGAGAGAACCTTCGCCCCGGCGAAGAAGAAGCATTTCGCGCCGTCATGGACGAGATGGCGGCATTGGCAGCGCCAGCCTTTCGAAGCCGAGTCCACGAGGACAATGCCCTGTTCGAGCTGTTCACGACCGCAACTCCGGTCAAGGAACTCGCCAACGTGCACTTTGGCTCGCGACCGGCCTTCCGCGACCGCGGTGCCGGCACCATGGCGGGCATCCGTGCCATTCCGTGGGTGTTCGGCTGGACTCAGATTCGCCTGATGTTGCCGGCGTGGTTGGGCGTCGGTACGGCTCTGGACACCATCATCTCCAGACCCGAAGGCCTCGCTCTGCTGCAACGCATGGCCCAGGCCTGGCCCTTCTTTGATGATCTGCTGGGCAAGGTCGAGATGGTCTGCGCCAAAGCCGACCTTGAAATTGCCACCACCTATGTGGACCACCTCGACGGCGACCGTGTACTGCTCGATGAGCTGCGCGACGAATTCAATCGGACCGTGGCCGCGGTACTGAGCATTCGCCAGCAGCCCGGGCTGTTGCACGACAATCCAATGCTCCGGGCGAGCATCGGGCTGCGAAACACCTACGTCGACCCTCTGTCCCTGCTGCAAGTGAGCTTGCTTGCTCGAAAACGCGCACACTTATCAGAGCCCGCCCTCGATGAAGCCATCGGCACCACGCTCAACGGCGTCGCTCAAGGCCTGCGGAACACGGGTTGAGGCGCCTGCTGCGTTTTGCGCGTCGCTACATGACCCCGTACCTGCACTGGTATGCGCTGGGCATTGTCCTGCTGTTCATCACCAACTGGCTGTCGGTCACCATTCCGCTGTACATCGGCGATGCAGTAGACATCCTGCGGCATGGCTCTGACCCTGAAGGGGCCATTCCCGGCATCGCCCTAACTGTGGCCGGCATGGGCTTGCTGATCATCTTGGTTCGCACCGGCTCACGGGTGCTGTTCTTTACCCCCGGACGACTCGTTGAATCCGCGGTGAAGCACGACCTATTTGTTCGCTTGTTGGCCCAGCAGCCTGGCTTCCACCAGAAGTGGCCTGCGGGCGATCTGATCAGCCGTATGACCTCGGACGTGAACTTTCTGCGCCTGTTGGGCGGCTTTGTGGCTCTGTCTGTCGTCAACAGCACCGTCGCCATCACGCTGACCTTTGGACAGATGATTCGCATCTCACCGTGGTTGGCGCTCTGCGTTCTGGGCCCAATCCTCTTGGGCATGGGCGTGGTTCAGCTGTTCATCCAGCGCATGTTCCTGCTCGTGAGGCGCATGCAGGGCGAGCTTGCCAGCCTGTCCGACCACATCCTGAGCAGCTATCAGAACGTCGCCACCATCAAGGGCTTCAACGCCGAGCCCGCATTTATGGGCACCTTCGACGGCCTGAACGCCACCTATCTGGGTACGTCCCGCGAGCGCGCCGACATGCGGGCGGCCATCGGGCCCACCATGGCCCTGAGTGCATCCGCCAACGTCTTTGTACTGCTCTATGTGGGCGGGCCAATGGCCATCGAAGGCACGCTGTCGGTTGGCGAGCTGGTCGCGTTCACCAGCCTGCTTGGGTACATTAGCGGGCCGCTTCGGGGCCTGTCCTTCCTGGTCTCGTCGGCAAAGCAGGCCCAGGCCGCGCTCGAGCGGGTCGACGCCGTGATGGACCCGGTGCCCGAACGCCCGGACCTGCCCGAACCGGTTCTGGCACCGACGAGACCTCCTCGAATCGAGGTTCGGGGGCTGACTTTCGCCTACCCCGACGAGCCAGAAACCGACGTACTCACCGACATCTCCTTTTCGCTCGAGGCCGGACAGACGCTGGGCATTCTGGGCGCAACCGGATCGGGCAAGACGACCCTTCTGCGCTGCTTGGCTCGATTGTTCAATCCGCCCGAAGAGACTGTGTTCGTCGACGGACTGTGCATCCGTACAATCGACCTCGACGGATGGAGGCGGTCCCTGGCGCAGGTTCCACAGCGGGCCTTTTTGTTCTCGGAGTCGCTCAAGGACAACATCCTGCTCGGTCAGCCCGACGATGGCCGTCTCGAGGCTGTGCTGACGATGACTGCGATGGATGTGGACATCGCGGCGCTGCCCGATGGTGTGCAGACCGAGGTCGGCGAGGCCGGCGTGATGCTCTCGGGAGGACAGCGGCAGCGCTCTGCTCTGGCCCGGGGTCTGGTCCGCGAACCAGCCATGCTGATTCTGGACGATGTGCTGTCAGCAGTGGATCACGAGACCGAAGCCGAGCTGATCACCGCACTCAAAGGCAGGGGCGTGGTCCCAACCACGGTCATTGTCGCCAACCGAATCTCTGCACTGCAGCATGCGGACCGCATCATCGTGCTGGAGCAGGGTCGCCTGATCGCTCAAGGCACTCACCAGGAGTTGTGCGAGGTGGATGGCCCGTACCGTGACACGTGGCTGCGGCAGCGCGAAGGGGCCGAGGCCTCATGAGCAAGCCCGAGCAGTCAAGCGGATCCGACCTAAAGCTGTACGCAAGGGCCTTGCCCTACATGCGTCCGCACGCTCCGATGTACATCGTCGGACTCCTGCTGGCGCCCACATCTGCGCTGGTTGTCATCGCGCAGCCCTACCTGCTCAAGCTGGCCATCGACGACGCGATCATCCCGGGTGACATCCCGTTGATTCGCACAATGGCCCTGTACTACCTGGCTGCCGTTGTCGGCGCGTTCGTCATCGAGGTCGTCTACAGCATCGCGATGTCCTATGCGGCGCTGAACACCATCGCGGACCTGCGGCGGGACGTGTTCGGCCACACCTTGTCCCTCAAACAGGGCTTCTTCGACAAACAACCCACCGGACGGCTGCTGACCCGGGCCACCTCGGACGTCGAAGCTCTTGGCGAGACGCTCACCGCCGGCGCCATCACCATCGTGCTCGACGCTCTGCTCGTGGTTGGCGTGTTGGTAGCAATGTTCAGCCTGCACGCTCGCCTCACACTGGTCTTGCTGTGCATGGCCCCTGTGATTGCGGTGTTGCTCGAGGTCATTCGACGCATCCTGCGCAGGCTCTACCTCGAGGTCCGTGAGAGCCTGGCCGAGCTGAACGCGTTCATCGCAGAGAGGCTGACGGGCGTGCAGATCGTGCAGCTGTACTCAGACGAGACGCGGGCAACTCGGCTGATGGATGAGCGCCTCGGGCGGTACCGCAGCGCCACCATTCGCACCAATGTGTGGGACGCGTTGTTGTACGCGACGGTCGACGGCATCGCGTCGGTCTGCGTCGCCGTAATGCTGTGGCAAGGCGCGGGACAGATGGTCGAGGGGGCCATCAGCGCGGGCTTGTTGGTCGCCTTCATCGACTACCTGAACAAGCTGTTTCGGCCGATCCGCGAGTTCAGCCAGAAGGTGGCGATCTTGCAGAGGGCTGGAGCTGCACTCGAGAAGATCTTCAGCATCTTGGACAACCGCCAACTAGTCAGCGCCGGCGACCCGGCCATTGCCGAGGCGGGGGGCGCCATCGTGCTCGAAGACGTGCACTTCGCCTATTCTGAGGACGGCCCGGACGTGCTGCGCGGAGTCTCGCTTCGCCTCGAGCCCGGCGAAGTATTGGCTGTGGTCGGCCGAACCGGCTCTGGCAAGACTACTCTTGGAAAGCTGCTGACGCGCAGCTACGACGGATATCGGGGAAGCATCACCGTCGGAGGCGTCGAGCTGTCCACGATTCCGCCACGGGTCGCTCGCGAGGCGGTGGGCATGGTGCGTCAAGATGTGCAGCTGTTCCCGCAGAGCGTCCGCTACAACCTCAATCTGGGCCGAAATTTCGACGACGACAAGCTCTGGGAAGCGATCCGCACCGTTCGCGCCGACGATGCCGTCACCGCTCTTGGAGGCCTCGGGGCAACGATTGCGCACCAGGGCGCAAACCTGTCGGTCGGCGAAGGTCAGCTGCTCGCATTTGCGCGAACCATGGCCCAGGACCCGCCTATTGTCATCCTCGATGAGGCCACCGCCTCGGTCGACACCCTGACTGAAGCCAAGATTCAGCAGGCCACGGACGCATTGCTCGAAGCCAAGACGGTCCTCGTCATCGCCCACCGCCTGTCCACGATCACCGGTGCCGACCAGATTGCTGTGATGGAGCAGGGAAAGATCATCGAGATTGGTACGCACCACGAGATGCTCACGCGCAATGGACACTACGCCCGCTTGTTCCGACAGCAGTTCGAGGAGAGTGCCGTTGACTAGCAACAAATCGGTCCTTCGCGCAGGTGCGAGGTCGAAGACCTTGCACAGACGCGCGTCGTGGAAGATGCTTCCAGAGATTGGGAGTGTGGATGCTCAACCGTCCTGATGACGCAGCGACCATTGTCGTCCTCTCTGGTGCCGGATTGTCGGTTGCCGCGGGAGTGCCTCGTTTTCATGAGAAGAGCGCGACGTGGCAGGGAAAAAGCGTCGGCGAAATCGCCACTGTAGAGGGTTTTAGCAACGACCCCGACACCGTTCGCGAGTTCTACGACGACTGCCGCGCACAGCTGGCAACGATGCTTCCCACAGTCGCCCACGACGCTCTGGCTCGACTACAACAGCGCTGGGGACATGGCCGGGTCACTCTGGTCAGCCAGAACATCGATGGCCTGCTCGACAAGGCGGGCGCACCGCAAGTCATCGAGATGTACGGCTCCCTGCTTCGACTCGCTTGCACATCCGATCCCAGCCACCCAGCTGTCGGTGTATTCGGAGTTCAGAATCCAGCGCAGCGCTGCAGACTATGCGGCGGAACCCTACGTCCCGATGTTGTCTGGTTCGGCGAGGGCCCACGCCGCGAAGACGAGGTCCGACGGGCCGCGTCGAATGCCAAGATCTTCGTCGCCGTCGGTGTCTCGAGCGAGTCCAAGCGCGGCCTTGAGCTCGCCGGCCTAGCCAACGCGAACGGCGCCACCACCATCGAGATCAACCCAAAGCCAGTGCCTGGGCCCTACGATCACGTCATCGCAGAGCCGGCCGCCGGCGCTTTGGCCAGCATCGTCGGTGAGTGGCTCGGCGAAGAGTCCGACTAGAGCACCGACCAGATTTCAGGAGCGCCCAGCGTCCCTAGTCTCTTCGAGCAGCCGCAGGAACATGTCCTCCAGATCACCTTCGGCCATCCCGTCGGTGCTGACGTCGGCAACCACGCGGCCGTGCGCCAGCATGATCACCCGGTCCGCGGCGGCCTGAACGGTCTCGATGACGTGGGTCGACAGGATGACGGTGGTGCCTTGGTCCACCAGTTGTCGCAGGGTCGCTTTGACCATGGCTGCGGACGGCGGGTCGAGGCCGTTGAGGGACTCGTCGAGCACTAGCACGGATGGTTTTCCGAGCAAAGCCGCTGCCAGGGCGGTCTTGCGCCTCATTCCCTGACTGTATTCTCTGAGCAAGCGGTCGGCGTCTTCACCTAGGCCGGTGAGTGCGAGCGCCTGTTCGACGTCACCTCCGCCGCGCACCTCGGCGATGAATGTCAGGTACTCCCGTGCGGTGAGGTATGGGTAGACCGCGGCTTCTTCGGGGACCGCTCCAAAGCGCTTGCGCGCCTCGCGCGGGTTGGCCATCACGTCGAGCCCGTCGATGAGCACCCGGCCAGACGTGGGACGCAACAGGCCCATCAACATGCGCAGCGTGGTGGTCTTGCCCGCGCCGTTGTGCCCAATGAGACCGACAAAGGTGCCTGGCTCAATGCTCAAGTCGACCTCGTCGACCGCGACCACCTTGCCGAACTCTTTGCGCAGCTTCTCGAACACCACGGCGCTCATGTGGGCACCACCGCGAATTGAGCAGCCATCGCTGCTGCCGAGAGTGCTGCGACGGGACCATAGAGCAACAAACCACGTTCCTTGAGTGAGGCGGCAAGCATGCTGATCACCGCGGCAGCCACCATAGCCACTCCTACAACTGCGAGGGCAAGCAGAGCTGCAGAACTCCCGTGCCGCAACGCGAGCACCAAGACCGGCGGCCAGAGAACGGCCTGAAGCCAGGCAAGCAGCACCGCCAAGCGAGCCATTCGCTTGGGTGCTCCTCCGGCCGGCAACCACGCCCGCAAGAACTCCGGCTCGTCACTCTCGAGCAGAACGCCCACAGCGGCCAACAGCCACACAGCCCCCAGACCCACAGCCACCGCTGATGCGGGCGCAGTCTCTGAGCCACTCCATCCTGCAAGTGCCGCCGCAGCGCCGCAGAACCACGCCCCTGAGATCCAAGTGCGACGATGCCGCC
>CAYYHT010000150.1:0-12635 GCA_964471355.1 uncultured Enterobacteriaceae bacterium | reverse complement strand
TACACGGGCAGCAAGTCCGCCCCCGTGGCCGCGACGCCGGCAGCTTTGTCACCGGCATCGAGCACTCCGGGCATGTGGCTGGTGGCGGCCTTGGCGAGCGGAGTGAGGTGAGAGGAGGCCAATTTGGCCAGGGAATCGAGAGGGGCCACCAGCTTGGCCAGCACGCCCGCTGCCTGCTCGGCCTCTTCGTCTCCGGTGACCACCGCAAGCTTCGCCTGTTGTTCGGGGCCAAACTTCTCAAACAAGCTGCTGATCAGGGTGCCACCGCCCAACAGCGCGTTGTCGGCGAAGGGCAGTCCGACTTCGATGGCGGCGTAGTAGAAGAGGATGGCTTGGCCCGCATCGGTCTTGCGGAAGGCCGCGACCTTTTCGAGCGGCCCGCCCGGAAACAACTTGTAGATGACAAAGGCTATGGCCAGCGCCTTGAGCACGGCGTCCGCCGCCTGTTGGGGGTCGGTCTCGAGGGCGTCGAGCTTTTCGCCTTCAGCGGCGTTGGCCAGCTTGATGGCGGACGCGAGGCCCGAATACACACCAATTCCGGTGTCGGCCGTGTCCATGGCTCGGGTCATCCACAGGGCGCGCTGGGACGCCTCGCCCTGAACATGGGCCTGCGCCGCATCTAGCACCGCACGTTTCGCATCCGGATCGCTTTCCTTGAGCATCTCGACCATGGACCATGTCTCGGGCACATCTGGAGCGAAGGGCACCACCGCGCACACGCCACGGACAAGCCTGACGCTCCAGTCCGAGCTGTCGTATTGATGCAGAAGGTCGTCGATATTTTCAGCCACAATGCTCCCTTGAAGGGCAAAACCAGAGCGCGGTCACCGAAGCTACAGACCGAGACCCGGCCGGTCAACAAGGCGACATCTCGCCACTCCATTGTCGGGCTCATCCACGCCGGGTAGGCTGCATTGGTGGCCAGCTACGAGATCAGGAAGAAAGTGGGATCCGGAGCGTTCGGCGACGTGTACCGGGCCAGCACTGCTGATGGTTCTGACGCGGCGCTGAAGCTGGTCCACAAACACATCTCCCAATCCATCGATGAAGAAGCCCTGCTCGCGGCCGTGAATGCCGTGCGCGAGGCCAAGCATACGAGCTTGGCCCGGCCATTTGGATTGGTGCATGTGGACGGACAAGTGGGTGTGTTGGGCGAGTTCGTCTCTGGGGTTGACCTCGGTTCGCTGATGACCGGGGGGCCGGTGCCCATCAAGGCGGTGCTCGAGCTCGGAGCTCGGGCGGCCGGATGCCTCGCTGCGGTTTGGGCCGTCTCGGGACCCGACGGGCGACTGCACACCCGCCACGGCGACCTCAAACCCGCAAACATGATGCTCGGTGCCGACGGAACCGTGAAGATCACCGACTTTGGTCTGGCCGAGTCCAACCGCCCAGGAGGCGGCCTCGACCCGGACTCAACCGCCGTGTTCGGGTCGTTGGTCTACATGGCGCCTGAAAAGATGCACGACCGCACGTCGGATGGGGAGGACATCTACGCGCTGTCCACCATCCTGTACATCTTGGCCACCGCGGACAGCCCTCGGGCCCCCACCATCGTCGACCAAAAAATCCATACAGGTCGCGTGAATCAGATGATGTCGGCCTTCCAGAAAGTGGTGGGCGAAGACCACGACGCCGCCGGCATGCTCTTGATGGACGGATTGGCCTTCGAGCCTGGCAAACGACCGAGCCGGTCCGACATGGCCAGGCGTTGCCAGCGACTGGCAGACACGATCGATGGGGTCAGCCTCGCCGAGTGGGCCGCCCAGAAGGTGCCCGCTGCGGTCGAGACCAGATCCAACTACAAGCTGCAGCAAGATGAGCAGGTCATTGGGCAGACGATTCACCTCGAGCATGTTGAGGCGTTCGTCCCACGGCCGTCCGATACCCCAGCCCCAACGCGCTCACGGGCCAAGGCCGACTGGCCCCGCAGACCCAGCACGCCCGCCCTCGCCCCCATTCAGGACAACACGCCCGCGCTGATCTTGGCGGGAGCCTTTGTCTTCGTGGGTGTGCTCGGCATCGTCGGAGCCCTGCTGCTGTTATGAAGCCGATGTGGGCCGAATCCGCAATTTCGTAAAACGCATGTTGGGAGCCCCCGCCCCCTCCGAGGGCACGGCTGCGCCTGAATACAGCCCGCCGGCCGAGTTTGCAGCCCATGCAGATGCCGACAAAGGGGTCACGGACCGCATCCAGGCCCTTGTGAAGGCCGACCGGGTCGTGCTCTTCATGAAAGGGACCCCAGAGGCTCCGCAGTGTGGATTCTCAGCGACCGCCGCAGACCTCTTGCGCACGCTCAATGTCGAGTTCACCGCTCACGATGTGTTCGCCGACGACGCCGTCCGGCAGGGCATCAAGACCTATGCCGAGTGGCCGACCATTCCGCAGCTATACGTCGACGGGGCCTTTGTTGGTGGCAGCGACATCATGGTCGAGATGAACCAATCAGGCGCACTGCAGGAACTTCTGGGGGTGGCGCCCGTCCCCGAAGTCAAGCAGGTCCCCGTCACGACCATCAAGCGGTGGCTCGACGCTGAGACCCCATTCGTGTTCATCGACGTGCGAACCCCTGCCGAGCAAGAGATCGCGACCCTTGGCGGTCGTCTGCTCACGCGCGACTGGTTGCCAGAGCTCGAGCAGCTCCCGAGGGACCAAACTCTCGTCTTCATGTGCCACCACGGCGTACGCAGCCAGGGGGCGGCCAACGCATTCCGTCAGCTCGGCTTCACCGATCTGAACAACATGGTCGGCGGCATCGATGCTTGGAGCATCGAGATCGACGACTCGATCCCGCGCTACTGAAGCCTAAAAGCCGAGCTCGTCGCTCAACGTCGTGAACACGCCTGTGCGCACGTCGTCTTCGTAGGGTCGAAGCATCATCTGCCCGTTGGGAAAGTCCCAAGTGACCGCGTAGCCAGCGAGCAGACTCGCCCCCACCGTGCCATCGACTCGCAGTCCGACCACCGACTCGATCGCGGGGATCTGCGGGTCGTCCCAGGTGATGAAAGCGACGTCTGTGACCGAGTTGTCCAGCACGGACATCGACGACAGGGTGCCGTAGGGAATCTCGCCCTGTTCAGAGAGCGTTGGAGGCGAATCGAGGTCGCTGTACGTCTCGGGAGCGAGGGTCACAAAACCCGCACCGCTGTCGAAGGCAAAGATGCCATCGAAATCGTCGGCGATGTTGACCGAGCCCACCAGCAGCAGTTCATCGTAGATGGCATCGATGACGAGTTCATCGCCGGTCAGGCCCTCTGGGGTCATGACCCGCGCGTTCGGATCGGCAAGCTCGATCCGGCTGTGTGCGTAGTCAACAGTGAAACGGGTCACCCCCAGCACGCCATTGCCGAGGACGCACCCGATGTCCTCGACGCCAAGCTCGTCCTCCCAGATCGAGAAGACAGCATCAGAGCCCGTGATCGCTCCGCCAGAGAACTGCCAGCCGGCCACGACCAAGCTGGTGATGTCGACAACGTCCGGCTCGCCGAAGCCCGTCCATGCGGTGCCACCAAAATCCTCGGACACCACAAAACTCGCGTTGCCGGTGTCGACGACGCACATTGTGGGCACCCCGTTGATCTCGGTCTGTGCGACCGGTACGCCCTTGGCGATCAGTACGTCCTGGACGTGAGGTCCGGTGGGTCCGGTCGGGGTCTGACACCCGGTGCCGACGACCGCGGCGATGGCGACAATGATGGCGGTTCGAAGCAACGGCACTCCTATGTGGAACGTCCTGTAAAACAACGCACAGCGCAAGAGGTTTCGGATGGTTATGCCACCAACAGATGCCCGACGCGCCAATGCGTGCAGGCACGACAAACCCAGACAGGGGCCCGTCTTCGTTCGGCGGATGACCTCCTGGAGCACAAGACCATGGAAGAGCACGAGCTCGGCCGCGACGCTTTCGACAACGAAGATGCTTTCCGCCTGCACAGGCTAAGGCACTCCACAGCGCACATCATGGCTCAAGCCATCATGCGGCTATGGCCATCGGCAAGCCTCGCCATTGGCCCCGCGATCACCGACGGCTTCTACTACGACGTCGATCTGCCAGAGACGGTCTCAGAAGAAGACCTGCCCAAGATCGAAAAGGTCATGAAGGCCATCGTCAAAGAGAACCAGACCTTCGATCGCGAGGAGTGGACCAAGGAACAGGCCAAGTCCTTCTTCACCGAGCACAACCAAGACTTCAAGCTCGAGCTCATTGACGGCATCGACGACGAGATGGTGACCATCTACCGCAACCCCCAAAAGAAGGACGGGCCGGAGTTCCTCGATCTCTGCCGCGGTCCTCATGTCATGCGATCGGGTCAGTGCAAGCACTTCAAGCTGCTCAAAGTGAGCGGTGCCTACTGGCGTGCCGACGCTACCAAGGCCCAGCTGCAGCGCATCTATGGCACGGTCTTTCCAAAGCGGGACCAGCTCGACGAGTACCTCTTCCGCCTTGAAGAGGCCAAGAAGCGCGACCACCGCCGTGTCGGCCGCGACCTCGACCTATTCATGTTCCACGACTACGCGCCGGGTGCGGCGTTCTGGCTTCCAAAGGGCGAGTGGCTGTACAACCGGCTGTCATCGCGCATGCGCCAGCTGCTGGACTCCGAAGGCTACGACGTCGTGCGCACCCCGCTGGTGTTCGACAGCAAGCTCTGGCAGACGTCGGGGCACTGGGACCACTACAAGGACAACCTCTTCCACTTCCACGAGCATCCCGAAGCCGAGGAGGCCGACGGGCGGGGCAATCACATGGGACTCAAGCCCATGAACTGCCCATGTCACATGCTGATCTTCGGCGCCAAGAAGCGCAGCTACCGCGAGCTGCCCATTCGCATTCACGACCAGGGCGTGCTGCATCGAAATGAGCTGTCGGGCACCTTGTCGGGGCTCACCCGCGTGCGCCAGTTCTGCCAGGACGACGCCCACCTGTTCTGCACCGAAGAGCAGATCGGTGACGAAGTGCGCAAGCTGCTCGAGCTTGTGGACCGCGTCTACAGCGCCTTCGATCTCGGAGTCAGGGTCAAGCTGTCCACGCGCCCCGAAAAGAAACTCGGCGACGACGCTCTGTGGGACCAAGCCGAAACAGCCCTTCGTGAAGCCATCGATGCTCACGGCGTTGAATTCGAGCTCAACGAGGGCGACGGCGCATTCTATGGGCCAAAAATCGACTTCGACATCATCGATGCCCTCGGCCGCCCTCACCAGTGCGCGACCATCCAGCTCGACTTCCAGCTGCCGCGGCGCTTTGACCTTTCCTATGTCGGCGCCGACAACCTGCCCCACACCCCGGTGGTCATCCACCGCGCTGTGTTCGGAAGTTTCGAGCGCTTCATCGGCATTCTGATCGAACACTACGGTGGAAAGTTCCCCACTTGGCTCGCTCCAGAGATGGTGCGCGTCATGACCGTGTCCGAAAAATCCGTCGCCCATGGTCAGCTCGTCTCCGATGCGCTGAAAGCGGCGGGGGTTCAGGCCGGATTCGACGATGGCGACAACAAGATCGGCTACAAAATCAAGATGGCTCTGCCAAAGCGAATTCCGTACCTCGTTGTCATTGGAGAACGAGAGATGGAAGAAGGCACGGTCTCCGTGCGTTCCCGGGACGGCGATGACCCGGGTTCGATGTCGGTGAGCGACTTCGTCGATCGGGTTGTCGCGGAAGCCCGAATCCGCTTTTAGCTGAGGTACAGTCGGGACATCACAGGGGAACCTATGCTCAACCTCATGCTTCTAACCCTCCTCGCCGCTGGACCAGCCAGTGCTCAGGAGGATTGGACCTGCAAGGACTACGCAACCGATCCCAGTCTGCTCACCGAGTTTGAAGCGGCTGCAAGCATCGGTTCGCTCAGCCAAGAGCAGCAGGACTGCCTCGAAAAGAACATCTCGGCGGCAGAAGAGCAGACCACCAAGGGCAAGATGTCCCGCGTGCTGCTGGTCAACGCATATGCCTACGACACGTTCATGTGGAGCAAGCTCGTCGAGCGCCACCTTGACGAAATCGACCAGTCCGATCCGGACGTCGCCTACCTGTACAGCTTCTATCTGTACAACCGGCCGCTCTCGCCGAAGTTCGAAGAGTCCATTCGATGGACCGAGGTTGCCCTAGAGCGAAAGCAGATCTGGGAAGGCGACACCTACGTCAAGCGCGTCAGCCAGCTGATGAAGGTCCGGGCCATGGCCGCAGCAAAGCTGTGGAAGGGCGCCGCCGAGGTGGGCAACAAAGAAGAAGCCGAGAAGCAGCGGCTGCGCACCAAGACGTTCGCCCGAGAGTGGATTGAGTACCGCAAGAGCGCCACCCTCGACTCGACCCAGGCCGAGCTGCTGTGCATCAGTGCTGCTGGCGCCGCCGCGTGCGCGATCAGCGACGACAGCGAAGGCGAAGACGGCGGCGAATAGTCAGGACGACGTTCGACCCCGCAGCGCCTTTTCGATCTGACGACGCATCGACGCGATCGTGAACGGCTTGTTCATGACGACGGCGTCTGTGGGCAGCCCGCGGCGACCGCGTCGGCTGTCAGCGTACCCGGTCATGTACAGCACCCGGATGTTCGTGCGCATGGCCTGAATGGCAGCCACGGCGTTGGGACCGCTCATCTCGGGCATGACCACATCGGTGAGAATGAGATCGATGTGCCCTTCATTAGCCTGAGCCCGGTCGACCGCGACCAACCCGTTCTCGGCGCTGATGCAGTTGTATCCGAGGCCCGCGAGCGATTCGCCCAAGAGTTCCCGAATGTCCTCGTTGTCTTCAATCAACAGAATCGTCGCCGTGCCCCCGGCGATGCGGGACGGGGGGTTGCTGATGCGTCGCTCTGGAACGCCTTCGGCGGCGGGCAGGTACAGGCGGAACGTGGCCCCTTGGCCCAGTGAACTCTCGACGGTGACAGCACCACCACTCTGCTGCACAAAGCCGTACACTGTCGCCATGCCCAACCCGATGCCCTCGCCGTCGAACTTGGTCGTATAGAACGGCTCAAACAGGTGGGCGAGCGTCTCGTCATCCATGCCCAGCCCATCATCTTGCACGGTGGTCTGCACATACTTGCCGGGGGCGATGCGCAGGGTCGCGCCCTCGTCGGAGCTGAGCTCGACATTCTTGAGCTCGATGCGCAGCGAGCCACCCTCTGGCATCGCGTCGCGGGCGTTCACTGCCAGGTTGACGAAAGCTTGCTCGAACTGCGTGGGGTCCACGTGCACTGGCCAGATTCCGGGGGCCGACTCGTAGCGGACATCGATGTCTTCACTGACAAGCCTCTGCAGCATGTCTTGAACGCCAGCGAGCGTGTGTGCCGGGTCCAGCAGGCGCGGCTGAAGAACCTGCTTTCGCGAAAACGCAAGCAGCTGCTGGGTCAACAGGCTGGCCCGATCAGCGGCGTCCACGATGCTGCGGGCGGCGGCTTGGCCACTGTGGCCTTCGACGCTGATAGCGAGCTGTTCGGCGTAGCCCATGATGACCGTCAGTGCGTTGTTGAAGTCGTGGGCCATGCCCCCGGCCAAACGACCGATCGCATCGAGGCGTTGGGCCCGCTGCAGTTGCTCATCTCGCCGCCGAAGCTCTGCTTCAGCGTTGCGCTGTTCGGTCAGGTCCTGGGCTTGGGCAACGATGTGAGAGGGAGTACCGTGCTTATCACGCACCAGTGCCGCGGTGATCAACACCGGCACCAGATGGCCATCGCGATGGACCGCATCGGTATCAAAACGAACGCTGGTGACCTCGCCATCGACCAGCCTGCGCAGCCGCTCCGCCATGTTGGCCGTGCGACTTGCTGGTGCGAGGTCCGCAACCAGCTTCCCCACCAATTCGGCTCCGCTGACGCCGACCATCGACGCGAGCGCTTCATTGACCAGGGTCAGCTCGCCAGTGGTGGCCACCAGAGCCATGCCAATGGTGGCGTGGTCAAACGCTCCCCTGAAGCGCTGCTCGCTCTCGTGGAGTGCCGCCTCGGCACGTCGTCTCTCGCGGAAAAAACCGGGAATGTGCACATCGCCCACCGCCTCAGCGGCGTCCGGATGAAGCGCCAGGAACTCGGCGATTCGGAATTCGATCTGTTCGGGCGGCGCCATGATGAAGCGGCAACACTCATCGCCCCTGCCAGTACACAGCAGCTCGGCTGCCACCAAGGGGATGTCGAAGCTGGCCTCGCACCAACCCGACGAGTAGCCGGCGTTCATCACACACACAGGCGCATGAGACTCTCGGCCCGCCCGCGTCCACGCATCGGACTCAAACGAGTAGGGATGGTCGTAGCGCAGGCAGAAGGTCTCATCCGGTGTCGGGTTCGAGTCGGGGTGGATGTCGACAAAGGCCCAGCCCGAATAGGCGAAGTGCACAGGACCTGCAGACAGCCGTTCGACCGGGTCGGTCACCCCCATCTGCTCGTGGAAATCGCGTGCATCGGCAAGGCCAAGCGCATGGGCGATGTCGTACAGCAGGCTGCGGGCGACGGCCTCGGCCTCGGCCTCACGCTCGCCGCTGTACAGGCTCTTTACGAGGTCAAAGAACTCGACCGACATCGACGCGGCACGCACCCGAATGTAGCGCTGTCCATGGATCTCGATGGTGCCCTGCTTGGGCTCCTCGCGGCGCTGCGCGTGGTACTCGCGAACGTACTCCTGCGCCTTGTCAAAGAGCGCCTCGAACTCCACCGGTACGCGAACAGTCTCGAGCATCCATCCTCCGACGATGCTGTAACGCTCTGCTGGTTCAGCCTATGGGCAAGCTACTTGGCGGCGGCAGATTGAACGCGTCCGCCGGGATAAAACTGTCGGACGTATTTGCGGTACAGAGAAATCGGACCATCACCGGCGGCGAGGCGCGGCCTGGGGATGTAGGTCTTGTGGTTCCACACATCGAAATCTTGCCGCACGTCATCGGTGTAGGCCTTGAGGGCCCCCCGTTCGATCGCCCATTCCAAGACAGCCTGCGGAACCAGCGCCGCCAAGGGATGCAGCGCCATTTTGCTGTCCAAGCTCTTCATGGACACGGCCAGCCTCAACGCGATGTGCCCCTCGTCGGTCGGGCAAGGCATCACAAATGTGCGCATGTGCATGTCGTAGCGCTCGATGTAGACCTGAACCACGGAGTACCCAAGCCCGTGCACCCACAGCTCGAACTCGGTGCTCACCTCGGGCTGCATGGCTCCTCTGTCGCGATGCATGTGGTACTTCGCATGAAGAATATGCCCGTCGACGTGCGCCGGAATCAGCTCATCGATCTGGCTGTACTCGTGAACGACGGCGAAGTGGCCGATGTCGACACTGTTCTCGGAGCACTCTTGGGGGTGCCCCTTCAGGTCCCAGGTGGCATGCCGAATAGGCCTCCAACCTTCAGTATCAAGCGCTGGAACCTCCCAGCCGGGCGCTAGCCCTTCGGCGTTCCAATACACAAAAATCGAGCCATTTTTCTCTTGAACGGGCCATGTGGGCAGCTTGCAGGCCGGCGGCACTTTCTTGCCTGGATATGCACTGACGCAGTCGCCCTCGGCGTCGAATCGGAAGTGGTGAAACGGGCACCGAATGGTGTCCTCGACCACCTCGCCACCGTGTCCAAGATGCGCTCCCATATGTGGGCAATAGGCGTTCACCGCCCGCACCTCACCCGTCTTGGTTCTGTACAGCACCACGTCGTGTCCAGCCACTCGCCGCGTCAACACCTGGCCGACGGTCAGCTCATCAGACTGAGCCGGCACGTACCAGGAGTTCGGATGGGCTGGCGGCAGATTGCGCATGGATCGTCCCAGGTTGAGCGCTCACTCTAGCCCACTTATTGACACTTGTCAGCGAAACAACTGGATTGCCATCGCACGCTACCTGCCGAACCACCCTTTGACACGGTCGAAGAGTCCCGGACCCGCTTTGGGGGTCTCGTCGGTGTCTGCCTCTTCGTCTTCAAAGCCCCACCTGAACTCTGCATCGCTGTCATCGGGATTGACTCCCTGCAGCATCTTGGATGCTTTTCCAAAGCCGCCAGGCTTGGCATCGTCGTTCAGCAGCGACTCGGCGACGAGCTTGACCACGAACTCGGGCTCACAGGACTCGAGATGGTGCTCGCCGTCGGACAGCTCGACCAGTGCCTGCTGAACACCGGCATCGCGTGCGACGGAGCACCGGACCAGCTTGCGCTCGGCGAGGTCCACCTCAAAGATGGATGCGGCCACGTAGCCGTCGGGATGTTGCCGAACGAAGATCGCCGTCACCTGGGCTTCCCACTCATGCCAGTTGCCGGTCACCCAGCAGTCAGAGACGGGCCAGCTCGATGAGGCCTTGAGGCTCGCAGATGGATTGGCACGCTCGCGACGTGCAGCCGCGGCTGCCGCAGCCTTGGTGCGCGCCTTCTTGCGCTTCTCGCGGGCCTTCTGCTTGCGATGTTGCTTCTTGTTGGACACGGCACGCGTCTAGCCTTGTGCAGTCATTCGGGCGAGCAGAACCTGGGCGGACTCAGTCGCCGATCGCATCCGAGATGTCCGAGCTGACCACATCTCCCATGCTTGGAGCGTCGATCGTGTCGGGAGGCGGCTCGCCAAGAGCCACCCTTCGCAGCAGCTCGTCCACGCACTCGAGGGTCATGCTGTTGTCCTGGGACGTGTAGCCCTCGAGCGCAGCGGCATGCTCTGGCAATCGGGACAAGAAGCCCGTGACAGCCTCTGGCGTGAGCTCGGGTACCCACTCGCCGTAGTTGTTGCGCTGCAAGTAGCGGGCGTTGAGCTCCTGCTCGAACTGATCTTGCAGGGGTACTGAAAGCAGCGGCACCTTCAGGTGTACACACTCGCTCATCAGCGAAAATCCCCCACCGGCGATGGCCCCCTTTGCGGACGCGAGGTCGTCCACAAAGCCAGTCTGGCTGAACGGTCGAAACCGAATGTGTCCCTCGACGGCGTCCTCACCCCAGCCGTAGACGCGAAAGGGGTACTGGGTGAGTTTCCGTAGAGTGGGCAACAGGGCCTCGATGGCCTCTTTGTGGTGATAGACCAGCACGTGATCGCCGCCCGTCCGAGTGGCTGCCAGAATCTCTGGCCGCAGAATCGGAGGGACCAACGTGGTTCGGGGTTTGCGAACCGGCGGAAAGAAGAAGCTGGTGACGAGGAAGTGGTAGGCGCCGGGCATCTTGACCTTCGCCGAGTACCGAGCAATCAGGAAGTTGACGCTTCGAGTGCCCTGGATTTCGTCGGCGTGTGCGCACCGGTGCAGCACCTGGATGTTGTCGATGCTGATGACGGGAATGTCGTGGGCCCGAGCATAGAAATAGGCCCACGATTCAAAGTCGCTGATGACCACATCGGCCGAGAAGCGACCCGCGACGTCCTTGTACATGCGCAGGTTGTGTCTGAGGCTCTCGGGCGCCTGACCGACGTTGGACCACAACGACGCGCTTCGATCGATGCCATCGACGTCCTGGACCAGATGCAGGCCAACGATCTCGGTGATGTCGACACGGTCATCGTCCTTGAACACCGACTGGATGAAGTCATGGGCACGGCCTGAGACCACAACATGCAGTTCATGACCTTTGGTCAGCAGGTGCTCCAAAACAACCCTCGACCGGGTCGCATGCCCCATCCCCTCGCCTACGACGCCGTACAGAATGCGCATTTTCCTCACCTTTTGGAGCGCCATCTTGGCACAGCGGCCATGATCGACTGCAGTAGTGCGGAACCGACGCCCGTACCTCGGACACCAATCCACTAGACGCCACGCCACCAGGACACATGATGTTTCACCAAGATGGCCCTTCGCTCTGGGAGCTCGCCGAACAGGCCCTCTCATCCACCCGAGACGGATATGACAAGCTCGGGCCGAAGTTCGACTTCACGCCCTTCCGCACCCCGCAGGACCTGCTCGACCGGGTGGGTCCATTGCTCGGCGAAGCGGGTTCTGTCGATCGCGCTCTCGACGTCTGCTGCGGCACAGGCGGCGGCATGAAGATGCTTCGGCCCCTGTGCCGCGAAGAGGTCGTCGGAGTCGACTTTAGCGAGGGCATGCTGACCGTGGCCGCCAACGAGCTGCGCCGAGAAGAGGGAGTGCCGTTCCGGCTCGTGCAGGACGACGCTTTTGAGATGGACTTCGACAATGAATTCGATCTCGCCACTTGCTTTGGCGCCTTGGGGCATGTGCTGCCCCCCGACGAACCCGCCTTTCTCGGTGGCATTTACCGCGCGCTCAAGCCTGGAGGGCGGTTTGCCATCCTGACCCACGCCTATCCGCCGCTGTACCATCCCGGGCTGTGGGCAGCCCGCGGTTTCAACATGGCAATGCACGTGCGAAATGCGGTCCTCGACCCGCCGTTCATCATGTTTTACCTGACATTCACCCTGCCCACCGCCGTGCAGAAGATCGAACGCCATGGCTTCTCGGTTAAGGTCTACGACCAGCCGTTCGACGGGAAATACCACCGACTAAAGCTGCTGGTCGCCACGAAGTAGAACCCGACCCCATGGACAGACGACTCGTCCCCGCAGCGCTCGGCGCGATGCTGTTGCTCTTGACGCTTGCATGGGGGCTTCGGCCCGATGTGCAGCCTTCCGCCGAAGCCGAAATCGAAATCGAGACCGTCCCTGGTCCGACACCAAAGCCCCAACAACCGCTTGAGCTCAAACCAGGGAGCGGACGCGTCGCCGGGGCGGAATCTCGGGAACGAGGTCCAAGCG
>CAYYHT010000149.1:323-12670 GCA_964471355.1 uncultured Enterobacteriaceae bacterium | reverse complement strand
TCACCCACATCCCGACGGGCATCGTGGTCCAGAACCAGGACCAAAAGAGCCAGCTCAAGAACAAAGACAAGGCCATGCGTGTGCTCAAGGCGCGCATCCTCGAAGCCGAGGTCGCCGCTCGTCACGCCGAAAACGCCGCCACCCGCAAGGCCCAGGTCGGGTCAGGCGACCGTTCCGAGCGCATTCGCACCTACAACTTCCCCCAGAACCGGGTGACCGATCACCGAATCGGCCTGACGCTGTACAGCCTTGACAAGGTCATCGAGGGCGACCTGCGCGGTCTCGTGGACGGCCTGACTGCAGCCCACCAAGAAGAGCTGCTCCAGGAAAGCGAGACCCAGTGATCGGCTGCAGGTGGCACCGTTGATTCGGCTCGTCGAGGTGCTGCTCAAGACCGAGACCTTTCTGCGTGATCGCGGCATCGACACACCCCGGCTTGATGCCGAGCTGATTCTGGCCGACGTGCTGAACATCAAGCGCTTGCAGATCTACCTCGAGCACGACCGCCCGATGGCCGAGGACGAGCTGGCCCGGGTGCGACCGCTGGTGGCGCGACGCGGCAAGCGCGAGCCCCTCGCCTGGATCATCGGCAGCGCTGGCTTTCACGCCATCGACCTAGCGATTCAACCGGGTGTGTTGGTGCCTCGGCCCGACACCGAGACGCTCGTCGAGGCCGCACTAGAGTGGATTGACGCCGACGCCGACCCCATCTACGTGGCCGACGTCGGGTGCGGAAGCGGTGCGGTTGGCCTGTCCATCGCCACAGCTCGGCCGGCATCACGAATCTATGCCACCGATGTCTCTCCCGAGGCCATTGCAACCACCAAGGCCAATGTCGCAGCCTTGGGCCTCACCGATCGGGTCGCGGTGCTGACTGGCGATCTGCTGTCGCCGATCCCTCCACAACGCCCCGTGCACTGGGTCCTGTCCAATCCGCCCTACATTCCAAGCGGCGACATCGACGCGCTCATGCCTGAGGTCAGCCGACACGAGCCGCGCCTGGCCCTCGACGGCGGTCGTGACGGCCTCGACTTCTACCGACGCCTGGTGCCACTGGCAGGCAACCGAGCGAGCCATGGACTGCTGGTCGAAGTCGGCATCGAACAAGCGGGCCGTGTCGTCGATTTGTTCCGCCGCGGCGGGTTTGTCGGGGTCGAGACATGGACCGATCTCGGCGGTATCAAGCGCGTTGTTGGGGGTCGCAAGCCGCGCTCCGATGACTATGAGGCCGAAGCACAGCCTCACTAGCTTGCGGAGGCCCTCCTTGAGAGCTACTCAACCGCGCTTTCACAGCCCACGAGGAATGCCGATGATTCGCAGCTGTCTCGCTGTTCTCCCTCTTGCCATCTTGCTTTCATGCACTGGTGGCGAGCCCGCTCCTCCCCCGGTTCGAGACGGTGACCCCGTCACTGACGGCACACCCCCTGACGGCACGACCGATGCCAAGCGCCAGGACATGATTGTCATTGCCTGGCAGAGTGACATCGGCTCCCTCAACCCCGTGGTCTCCGAGGCCGCATCGGACACCGCCATCTTCGACAACAAGCTGTTGTTCTCGCTCTCTGAGAGTGACTTCGACTGCTCGCTCAAGAAGAAGCCAAACCTGGTCACTACCTGGGAGTGGTCCGAGGACGGCACCATCCTGAAGATGGAGCTTCGCGACGACGTGAAGTGGGCCGACGGCAAGCCCATGACCGCCCAAGACGTGGCCTTCACCTACGAACTAGTCGCTGACCCCATTGTGGCCAGCCCGCGCCTGAATCACATCGAGAAGATGAAGCCCGAAGGCCGCCCCAAGGTCATCGACGACACCCACATCGAGTGGCACTTCACCGAAGCCTACGACCGCGACACCCAGTTCGCACACGCGTCGCTGGTGCCGGTGCCCAAGCACGTGTTGGCCGACGCCGACCGCGCATCACTGCGCGGACATGAATTTGACAACAACCCGCTCGTCAGCGGCCCCTGGAAGATCGGCAAGTACGAGCCGGGCGCGACCATCGTGCTCGAGCCGAACGAAAACTTCAGCGGCCCCGCCGACATGCAGCCCAAGCTGAACCGGGTCATCTTCAAGGTGATTCCCGAATACAGCACGCGCCTGCTCGAGCTTCAGAACGGCACCGTCGACCTGATGGAAGGCATCAACGTCGCTGACGCCGACATGTTGGCCGAGAACAACCCGAACATCCGCCTCGAACGCCGCGGCTGGCGCTTCATGGACTACATCAGCTGGAACCTGTCGAACCCCTTGTTCGCCGACAAGCAGGTCCGCAAGGCCCTGGCGCACTCGATCGACATCCAGTCGCTGATCGGTAAGCTGCTGACCTCCAAGAGCGGCGAGAGCTACGGCAAGCAGGCCGTCAGCACGCTCACTCCCGAGCTGTGCGGCGTCCACAACCAAGAGATCAAGCCCCTGGCCTTTGACCCCAACAAGGCCAAAGAGATGTTCGCGGCTGCTGGCTGGACCGACACCGACGGCGACGGCGTCATCGACAAGGACGGCAAGCCCTTTGAGTTCACGCTCAAGACGAACACGGGCAACAAGCGCCGCGAAGAGGCCCAGATCATCATCCAATCCCAGCTCAAGAACGTCGGCGTCAAGGTCAACTTGGCCAAGGACGAGTCCAACGTGTTCTTCGCCAGCCTGCGCAAGCGAGACTACGAAGCGGCCCTCGGCGGCTGGTCCGCAGCCCTCTTCGTCGACCCGTCGACCATGTGGCGCAGCGACGCTCCCGACAACCAGAACGAGTTCAACTTCCCGGGCTACTCAAACCCCGAGGTCGATGCTCTGTTGGACAAGGGTCTGGCGACTCCCATTCCCAGCGAGGCCGCACCAATCTGGCGCGAAGTCCAAGCCAAGATCTACGAAGACCAGCCCTACATGTTCCTGTACTGGCGCGACGACATTGTCGGCATCGACAACCGGTTCGAGAACACGCAGATCGACATCCTGGCCGTGACCCACCACCTCGAGAAGTGGTCGGTTCCTGACGACAAGGTCAAGTACAAGAAGTAGATGAGCTCAGGTGGAGCCAGCGCGGGTGGAACCGCAACGACCACCGCCAGCGTTTGGAGGCGAGGACCCATCGCAGGCCCAACGGCCGCAGCCATGGTCCTGCTGCTGGCCATGGTGCGCCTTGTCTGGGGCTTCAACAGCGGTGATCTGTCGTTCGAAGGAGCGTTCGTCACCCTGGGCCTAGGACTGGTCGGAGCGCCCACCGCCTACATGATCGGCCGAGACGGGCTGTCCTGGTTCCCCTGGAAATACGCCGGTCGCAAGCTGGTGTTGACGATCCCGCTGCTGTGGGGTGTGGTCACACTCCTGTTCTTCCTCATCGAGCTGTCGCCGGGAGATGTGGCCGACAAGTTCTTCACTCCGGACACGCCACCCGAAGTCCAGCAGCTGATTGTCGCCAAGTACGGCCTCGATCAGCCCGCATGGGCCCGGTACCTGCTCATGCTCAAGAACCTGCTGTTGTTCGACTTCGGGCGCAGCATGATCACCGAAGAGCCCGTGTGGGACTTGGTCGCGGACCGACTGCCCAACACGCTGCTGTTGAGCGGCGTGACCCTGGCCATCATCTTCCCGGTCGGCATCGCCATCGGAACCACCCAGGGCATCAACCAGGGCAAGCCCATCGACGGCGGCCTGTCCATCAGCAGCCTGTTCCTCTACTCGATGCCCAGCTTCTGGCTGGCGCTGATGATGCAGCTGCTGCTGACCTACTGGTGGCCCATCCTGCCGACCTCGGGAATGGAAGACGGCACGCTGCAATACACCGACCCGTCCCAGTACGAGATCTTCAAAGACCGACTGGCCCACCTGGTGCTGCCAGGCATCGCCATCGGCATCGCCCATGCCGCCGGAACCGCGCGCTACATGCGCTCATCGCTGCTCGAGGTCATTCGCCAGGACTACGTGCGCACCGCGCGAGCCAAGGGCCTTCCCGAGACCACGGTCATCGGCAAGCACGCCATTCGCAACGCATTGCTGCCCATCATCACCCTGTTCGGCTTGTCGATGCCGTTTCTGTTCTCGGGCTCGGTGCTGGTCGAGACCATCTTTGCCTGGCCTGGCATGGGCCGACTGATCGTCGATCACATCTTCCAGCAGGACACCCCGGTCATCATCGCCTGCTTCTATGTCTTCACCCTCATCGTCGTCGCCGGCAACCTGCTGGCCGACATCTTGTACGCGGTCGTCGACCCGCGCATCAAGTACGAGTGAGGCGGCCATGACAGCGATCGTACAGGCGAAAGCCAAGCAGTCCCCTCCCCTGGCCAAGGCCGGCTTGGTGCTGCCTGGACTCGGCCACTTGCTCACCGGCTACACGGTGATCGGCATCGGCATGCTGTGGCTCACATCGATCACGGTCTGGGCTGCGGTCGCGGGATTTCCGCGCATTGGCAGCATTCTGGTGGACCCCACGAACAGCGTGTTCTCGGTCTATGGGGCCCTCAGCGCGGTCATCGACAACCCGGCCAGCACCGCCGAGCAAGTCGCCAACTCCCTTGAGCAACGAGGCCGAGTCTGGAAGAACCTTCCGTGGCATGGCTACCTCGCCTTTGCCGCATGGCCAGTGGTTCTGGGCTCGATCTGGTGGAGGGCGTTTCGGCTGGTCACGCCACGGGTGCTCACCGCCGACGAGCGCAACAGCAACCAGGCCATCTTCCTCCGCACCCTGGCGCGCAACACGACGGGCATGATCGGCTTCTTTGGCGTGCTCGCGCTCATGCTGTTCACGGTGTTCACGCCGATGCTGGCACCATTCGACCCCGACCTCATCGACGTGGGTCCGCCCAACATCGCACCCTGCTGGGAGTTCTTGCTGGGCACCGACCAGTACGGCCGCGACGGCTTCTCGCGGTTGCTCTACGGCAGCCGCATCTCGCTCACCATCGGCTTCGTCGCAGTCTCAATTGCCGCAACCATCGGCACCAGCGTTGGGGCCATCGCCGGGTACTTCGGCGGATGGATCGACGGTCTGCTGATGTGGTGCGTCGACCTGCTTCTGAGCTTGCCCAAGCTCGTTCTGCTGCTGGCGATTGTCGGCATCTTCCGGGTCGAGGACGAGCGACGCATCTTCCTGATCGTGGTGATTCTGGGCCTGACCGGCTGGCCCGGCGTGTCGCGAATCGTGCGCAGCCAAGTCCTGTCGCTCAAGCAGCAGGACTACATCCAGGCCGCCCGGGCGCTCGGCTTCAGCAACAGCCGCATCGTGTTCCGGCACCTGATTCCAAATGCGCTGGCCCCGGTCATCGTGTTCTGCTCGCTGGCCATCGGCGGCACGATTCTGGCCGAGGCTGGCCTGTCGTTCCTAAATCTCGGCGTCCGCCCTCCGACATCGACGTGGGGAACCCTGGTCAACGATGGCCGCGATCCGCTGCGCATCGCGCCCTGGATCGCCACGTTCCCGGGCCTGGCCATTGTCTGGGCTGTCATGTCCTTCAATCTGCTCGGTGACGGGCTACGGGACGCTTTGGACCCCAAGCTGCGAGGCCGCTGATGGTGAGTATTCTCGGCAAATTGGCTGTATTGGCCATCATCGTCGGCGCCGGCTGGATGCTCGGTGCGTGGCTCAAAGATGCCGTGCGCGCTGCTCTGCGTCGCTCACGCCTGGACCCGCTGGTCCAAGGACTCGCTGTGCAGATGGTGCAGCCGGTCACGGTATTTGTGGCGATCTACGCCGCACTATCGACCTTTCAAGTCGATCTCTCTCCCCTGCTCGTGGTGTTTACCGCTAGCAGCCTGGCCATTGCACTCGCCCTGCGAGACAGCCTGTCTGGCATCGCCGCTGGCGCCCTGCTGCTGACCACAGACCCCTATGACGGCGGCGATTGGGTCGAGATCGGGGGCAAGGAGGGCACCCTGGTCGAGTTCGACCTGCTGACCGTGACGATCAAGACCGGAGACGGCGTTCTGGTCACGTTGCCCAACGAGCTGGTGTTCGGCAGTCCGATCCTGAACTACACGCGAAATGGCCTGCGACGGGCCGCCATCGCCGTGACTGTGGCGCATGGCACCAAGCTAGACAAAGCCTCCGCCGCTCTGCTGGGTGCCATCAGTGCCGACGAGCGTGTGCTCGACGAGCCACAGCCCTTCGTGCGCGTCGACAACCTTGGCCTCGATGGCACCACCCTGACGGCGTACGGTTGGCTCAAGCAGAGCGAGTTTGGGGCCGCACAGTCCGACCTGATGATCGCAGCCGAAAACGCCCTCTCAAAGGCGAAAATCTCGCGGGCGCGCCGGGCATCCGCAAGCGCATAGGCTTTCGTCTACAATGGCGGACCTCGGAGACCCCAACCGCATGAACACCGCGGAGTTCCCAGCCGCTCGGACCACCCTAGGTGCTTCTTCGTTCAAGTCCGTGCCGGACTTGTGGCACCACCGTGTGAAGTCCACTCCCGACGGCGAGGCGATGATCCATCGCGATGCCGATGGCAACTGGGTCTCCATGAGCTGGCGCGCCGCTGCCGACCGCGTCCGGCGCATCACCAATGCGCTGCTCTCGTTGGGGCTCGAGCGCGAGCAACGCTGCTGCATCTTGGCCACGACGTCACCGGACTGGGTGCTGGTCGACATGGGCATTCTGTGCGCAGGCGGAGCAACGACGACCATCTACCCGTCGAACACCGCTGCAGAATGCGAGTACATCGTCAACGACAGCGATGCGGTCGTCGTGTTCTGTGAGAACGACGCCCAAGCGAGCAAGCTGCTGGCCAACCAACAGACGCTCAAGAACATCAAACACGTGGTGGTGTTCAACGGCACCCCGTCGGCCGATGGCTGGGTGCGAACCCTCGAAGATCTCGAAGAGCAAGGGGCCCGCTGGTCTGTGCAGCACGCCGACCGCTACGCCGAGGTCAGCACCGCCATTCAGCCCGAAGACATGGCCACGTTGATCTACACCTCGGGCACAACCGGACGGCCGAAGGGCGTCATCTTGACCCACGACGCCTGGGTCTACGAGTCCGAAGCGGTCGACGCGCTCGGCATCATCTCGCCAGCCGACAAGCAATTCCTCTTCCTGCCGCTGTCCCACGTCTTTGCCAAGGTGATGCAGATCATCTTCATTCGGCTCGGCGTGCCCACCGTCATCGATGGCGACATGGACTCGTTGGTATCAAACCTCGAGGTCACCTCGCCTTCATGGATGGGGGCAGTGCCGAGAGTCTTCGAGAAGGCCTACAACAAGATCGTCAGCACGCCCCGCGACAAGGGAGGCATGTCCCAGCGCGTCTTCAAGTGGGCGGTGGGCATCGGCACCGAGGTCAGTCGACTGCAGCAGCAGGGATCCGAGCCCGGCGCTTGGCTGCGCATGCAGGCGAACCTCGCCGACCGGCTGGTGTTCTCAAAGGTGAAAGAGAGCTTTGGCGGACGTCTTCGCTTCTTCATCAGCGGAGGCGCACCGCTGTCCCAAGAGATTGCCGAGTTCTTCCACGCCTGCGACATCCTGATTCTCGAAGGGTATGGGCTGACCGAGTCCGGGGCCGCCAGCTGCCTCAACGGAGTCGACGACTTTCGCTTTGGCACAGTCGGCAAGCCCCTTCCCGGGTGTGAGGTCAAGATCGCCGACGATGGTGAGATCCTGATCTCCAGCCGCGGCGTGATGAAGGGCTACCACAAGCTTCCCGAAGAGACCGAGCGTGTCCTCACCGAAGATGGTTGGCTACGAACGGGCGATCTGGGCACCATCCTGAACTCGGGCCATGTGCAGATCACCGGGCGCAAGAAGGACCTGATCATCACCGCCGGCGGCAAGAAGATCGCTCCGGCCGGTTTTCAGGGCTTGCTCAAGAGCCGCTGCGCCTATGTCAGTCAGGTGTTGATGCACGGCGACCGGCGGAACTTCTGTACCGCGCTGATCGCACTGTCTGTGCCCGAGACCGACGAGGTACGAGCCGAGGTCGCCGCCGCCATCGATGAGGTGAACAAGGACCTGCCCAGCTACGAGGCGGTCAAGAAGTTCCATCTGTGCGCCGAGGACTGGACGGTCGCGAACGGACTGCTGACGGCGACCATGAAGGTGCGCCGCAACCTGGTCGAAGAAAAGTACGCCGACATCCTCGACAGCTTTTACGAAGGCGCCATCAGCAAGCTCTGAGACCTGCTGCGGCTACGGGTCAGTCGGCCCGTGTCTGACGAGCTCGTCGTCGTGGGTGCCGGCAACAAAGAGCGAGCGGTATGGCGGCTCGTCCAAGATGGGGCGCATGCGCTTTGGATGGTTTGTGATCATGCCATCGAGCATGTGGTCCAGGACCAGACGGGCGGACGCCTTTCGGTTGAGTGTCCAGTAGTAGCCCATAGGAGGCGCGTTGTTGGCATCCCGGCGATTGGCAAGCTCGCGCATCCAGGGGCCCCACCAGCGCATCGGACGCCAGAATCCGATGGGGTCCATGCCCAAACCCGCAAAGTCCGTTCCATGGTCGACCAAGGAGTCCACCCAAGGGCCCGGCTCGGTGGTGCCGTAGTCCGACAGATACAGGTCGCTCGATGCCGAATACCGGGCCAGCGCGAGTCCATCGAAGACGTCTCCTCCCGTCTCAAGAGGAACGGAGACCACGACGCGATTCGGCGGAATCTTGGCGGCGGCGAGCGTCTCGCCCAAGGCGCGCCCGTACTCGACCTCTCGCCCCTCGGTGCCCTTGGTGTCCAACAACAGCAGAGCGAGCTCGCCGCCTTCTAAGCTCGTGCGCAGCAGCTCGAACAGTTCGGGCATCTCGTCGGGCCAAGCACGACCGCCGCACTCAATGGGCTCTCCGCCGCCGTGCTTGGCGAAGATGCGCCCGTCATCTGCAAGCTGCAAATCGAGCTCGACTGCATTGGCCCCTTGCTCGATCGCGGCCTGCACACGGCGAGCAGAATTTGTGCAGTGCGCAATGACGTAAAAGGGCCTGCGCTGCGAGGCCCACGTCACCGAAATGCTGCCCACTTCGAAGCGTTTGCGGCCGACGCTTGTCACGCGAATGTCGACGGGTCCCGGCTCGGCGACTTGAAAGGGCACCAGCACGCGCTGATAGCCACCCCGGGCCCGAAAGCGCTTGGAGACGATGCGGTGCGTGGTGACCGTCTTTCCAGCCACGAGCACTTCCACATCCGCGAGGTGCCGACGTCCGGCTCCCTGCCGATGCTCCACCTGAATGACCGCCGCGTAGTCCGCAGGCTCCAATTGTAGGCCTGTGGCCGCCGATACGAGCCCGTCGGCATCCAGGGAAATCGCCCGCGAAACAGTGCCGGGCTCGGCAAAAACAAGTGCAGCAGCTAGTAGGGGCAACATCGGACCGCAGTGTACCCGTCTGTGCAAATTTTCAAATTTCATTGAAAACTGAATTCGGGTGGTTAGAACAGCTGCACACAGAGAGAGTGATGTCCACCACCTCCCGAATCCCCGGGTTCTACAGACTTCCCCCCGAGGAACGACTCGCGGCCCTCAAAGCCAGCCGCGCCCTCGACGAGTCCGACGCCCGAGTGTTCCGCAGCGAGGGCCTGTCCCTCGAACATGCCGACATCATGGTCGAGAACGTCATCTCGACATTCTCGCTGCCGAACGCGGTGGCGGTGAACTTCATGATCAACGGCACCGAGCGCGTGGTGCCCATGGTGGTCGAAGAGCCCTCGGTGGTGGCAGCAGTCTCGAACATGGCTCGCTTGGCTCGGCTGGGCGGCGGCTTTGTCGCTGACGCCGACCCCAGCGTGATGATCGGTCAGGTCCAGCTCATGGACGTGGCCGATGTCGATGCCACGACGGCCAAGATCGAAGCCGGCATGCCCGAGCTCATGCGCCTGGCAAAGAGCGTGCATCCCCGGCTCGAAGCCCGCGGCGGCGGCGTCCGCGGCATGGAAGTGCGCCACTGCACCTATGACGAGCCCGGCCAGCCCATCGAACACATGGTGGTGGTGCACTTCTTCATCGACTGTGTCGACGCCATGGGCGCGAACATGGTCAACACCATCGCCGAGCGCATCGCCCCGCAGCTCGAGCTGGTCACTGGCGAATCGGTCGGCCTGCGCATTCTGTCGAACCTTGCCGACCGCCGCCTTGCCCGCGCTCACGTCGTGCTGGACGCCGATGTGCTCGAGACGCAGGCTGGCAATGGCCCCGAAGTCGCGCGACGCATTGCCTCGGCATGGCGATTTGCCTGGGCCGACCCGTACCGCGCAGCGACTCACAACAAGGGCATCATGAACGGCATCGATGCCGTGGCACTCGCCACGGGAAACGACTGGAGGGCCATCGAGGCAGGTGCACACGCGTACGCCGCCCGCGACGGCCAGTATCGCCCGCTGACCCGATGGACCGTCAACGACGAAGGCCAGCTGTGCGGCTCGCTTGAGTTTCCCGCCCAGTTCGGCACCATCGGTGGCACCACGAACATCCACCCGACGGTGCGCAGCAACCTGAACATGCTCAATGTCAACGGCGCAGGTGAGCTGGCCGCGGTCGCCGCCGCAGTGGGTCTTGCACAGAACCTGGGCGCCCTGCGAGCACTCGCCACCGAGGGCATCCAGGCTGGACACATGCGCATGCACGCACGCACTGTCGCCGCCGGCGCCGGTGCCACCAACGGCGAGATCGAGGCGGTCTGCCGCCGACTGTGTGCCAAGAGCGAATTCTCGATCGAGCTCGCATCGACCGTCTTGGAAGAAATCCGCGGTGCAAAGCGCAAGCGCTAGTGCCACTGGCCTCGGGCTTGGCAAGCTGATTCTGTGCGGTGAGCACGCCGTGGTCTACGGGCATCCGGCGGTCGCGGTCGCTGTTGATCGCTGCACCACCGTGCGCCTGACGCAGCATGACGGCCCCACCGACATCGCCTATCCGACGGTCGACGACCCAAGACTGATGCAAGCGGTGCTGACGGTCCTGCCTGTACGCGGCTGGCATGTGCACATCGACAGCGACCTGCCGATCGGCCGCGGCATGGGCTCTTCCGCCGCACTCGCTGTCGGTCTGGTTCGCGCTGCTGCCGCGACCGCGGGCGCGGTCCTGAGCCTCGACGAGGTATGGGAGCGCGCCTTTGCCGTTGAGCGCGTGTTTCACGGCAATCCCTCGGGTCTCGACCAAGCCATCTCATCCCGCGGGGGCGCACTGCTCTTCCGGCGCGGCCCTCCCCCGATGTTCACCCCGCTTCCGGTAGCCCATCTGCCACTTGTGGTGCTGGACAGCGGGACCGCGGGCAACACCGCCGAGTTGGTCGCTGGTGTGGCCAGCCGCCGCCCCGAGATCGACTCGGTCCTCGATGACATCGGTGAGCTCGTCAACGAGTGTGTGGGCTGCCTGGACAAGCCGGCAGACCTTGGTCCGCTGCTCACCATCAACCACGGCCACCTGCGGCGCATTGGCGTCTCGACTCCCGCACTCGATGGACTCGTCGAGCTTGCACTGGGTGCCGGCGCGCTGGGAGCCAAGCTGTCGGGCGCCGGTGGCGGCGGCGTGGTGTTGGCCCTCGCACCCGACCACCAAGCAGTGCTCGAAGCCGCTCAGGCCGCCGGAGTGGTCGCCTTTTCAACTCACGTGACAGAGGCCGCATGACACGCCGCACGGCCATCGCCCATCCAAACATCGCCCTGGTCAAGTACTGGGGCAAGGCCGACGTTGCCCTCAACCTGCCCGCGGTGCCATCGGTCTCGATGACGGTCAAGCCGTTCCGAACCTGCACCGAGGTGACTTGGGGGACTGCCGCCGACAGCGTGCGCCTCAACCATGAGCCCGCGTCGCAGCGCGATGCCAGTCGGGTACTGGCCTTTCTCGACATCGTCGACCCGAATCGACCGCCGGTGGCTGTTGTCAGCGACAACAACTTCCCCACCCGCGCGGGCCTGGCATCGAGCTCCTCTGGCTTTGCCGCACTCGCCCTGGCAGCAGTCTCGGCCAGCGGTCAGCAGCGAGACACTGCAGCCATCTCGGCCCTTGCTCGCCGTGGCTCCGGCTCTGCCACGCGCAGCCTATATGGCGGCTTTGTGCAGTGGAACACCACCCACGCCGAGCCCATCGCCCCCCTCGACCACTGGCCCGATCTGAAGATGCTCGTGGCGGTGGTCAGCCGAGCCGAAAAGCCGGTTGGCTCCACCGAAGGCATGGTGCTCAGTCGCGACACCTCGGCCTACTACGAGCAGTGGGTACACAGCGCGCCTGCCGACGTCGAGCGGGCTCGACACGCCATCGCCTCGCGCGACTTCCACGCCTTGGGCGCAGTCATGGAGGCCTCCACCTTCAAGATGCACGCGGTCATGCACACTTCCGTGCCTCCCCTGCTCTATTGGCAGCCTCAAACCCTCGCTGTGCTGCAGCGTGTTCGAGAATTGAGCACGGCCTATGTGACCATGGACGCGGGGCCCAACGTCAAGG